>CABRIC010000001.1 GCA_902470905.1 uncultured Collinsella sp.
GGCGAGGAAGGTCGAGTACGTCGACACGCCCGAGGCGCCCTGGGCGCCCTTGATGATGGCGGTGCCGTCCTCGAGCAGGTGCAGGTCATCGATCGTGGAGTTACCCGTGATGTTAAAGATCACATGCAGGCCGCGGGAATCGACGCCCACAATGAGGCAGGTGACGATCTCCTTGATAATCTCGCCAAAGGCCAGCGTCACGATAGCCAGGTAATCGCCGCTCAGACGAAGGACCGGGATGCCAATCAAGAAGCCCAGGATGGCGGCAGCGATGGCGCCGACCACGATACTGATGATAAGGCGCACCGGATCAGACGGAACGGTGCTCTCCAGCGCGACGGCAGTGACGATGCCCGTATAGGCGCCGACGCTCATAAAGCCCGCGTGGCCCAGCGACAAGTCGCCCGCGATGCCGACGACGAGGTTAAGGGAGATGGCCATGACGATATAGGCTGTGATGGGAACCAGCTGACCGGCGATCATGCGCGGGATCATGTGGTTGGACTGCATAAAGAACACGATGGCGAAGGCCACGATGCACATGGCGTACGTGACAAAGTCGTGACGCGTCTGTTTGTCTTTAAGAAACTTCATAACGCTCACCTACACCTTCTCGGGGACGTACTTGCCCAAGAGGCCGGCAGGCTTGACGAGCAGGACGATGATCAAAACACCAAAGACGATGGAGTTGGCAAGGCTCGTGGAAATGTAAGCCTGCGCCATCGCCTCGATGATGCCGATGAGAATGCCGCCGACAAAGGCGCCGGGGATGGAGCCGATGCCGCCGAAAACGGCAGCGTCGAAGGCCTTGATGCCAGGCATGGCGCCCGTGGTGGGCTGCAGGACCGGCGAGTAGGAGCACAGGAGCACGCCGGCGATGGCAGCGAGGGCGGAGCCGATGGCGAACGTCATCGAGATGGTGCGGTTGACGTTGATGCCCATGAGCTGAGCGGCGGCCTTATCCTCGGACACGGCGCGCATGGCCTTGCCCATCTTGGTCTTACCTGTAAAGAACATCAGGCCGGCCATGATAACCAGGCAGGCGACGATGGTGACGAGCGAGACGGCGCTTACGTTAAACTTGGCCAAGAACTCCGGCACCGGGAAGGTGACGAGCGAAGTGAAGTTCTTGGGCGTGGCGCCCCACAGAAGCTGCGCGGCGTTCTGCAGGAAGTAAGACACGCCGATGGCCGTGATCAGAACGGCCAACGGGCCCGCTTGGCGCAGCGGCTTATAGGCCAGACCCTCAATGAGAACACCGAGAACCGTGCAGACCACACAAGAGAGAACTACAGATGCCCAGCCCGGGAGGCCGAGATACGACGTGGCGCAGAACGAGACATAGGCACCGACCATGATGACGTCGCCGTGAGCGAAGTTGAGCATCTTGGCGATACCGTAAACCATGGTGTAGCCCAACGCGATGATGGCGTAGATGCTGCCCATGGACAGGCCGTTGACCAGGTATTGGATAAAGACCGTCATGTTCCACATCCCCCTTTCGAATAGGTTTCCAGTTAATGTATGAAACAGGGACGTTACACTGTCCCTAGATACCAAGCAAGCAGGGAAGGCCAAAACCTCCCCTGCTTGGGATCAAAACCGCTCTATGTAAGGCGGCCAATTAGGCCTGTACGTACTTGCCGTCGGTGATGACGTACGCCGTGGGCTCCTTCTGGACCTGGCCCTTATCGTTCCAGGTGAGCTTGCCGGTCAGACCGTCAACGGTAATCTTGAGCATAGCCTTGGACAGCTTCTCGGCGGCCTCGGTCGGATCGGCGTCGACACCAAGACCGGCCTCCTTGACGGCCTCGGCCACCGCGTGCACGCCGTCGTAGGCGTCGGCGGCAAACTGGTCGGGGGTATCGCCGTACTTATCCTTGTAAGCGTTAACGAAGTCGGCGTTCTTCTCGTCGTCGGCGGAGAACGGGGTCATGAGCAGCAGGCCCTCGGCAAGAGAGGTATCGAAGCCCTCAACGCCCAGGATGCCGTCCATGCCGTCGCAGCCCATCATCTTGACGTCGTAGCCCATGTCCTTGGCGTTCTTGAGCAGGACGGACGCCGGCGTGTAGTAGATCGGCGCAAAGATCATGGTGGCGCCGGCCTGCTTGGCCTTGGTCAGCTGGTTGGTAAAGCTCGTGGCGGAGTCGTCCTTAAAGGTCTCCTCGTCAACAATCTCGAGCTTGGACTCAGCGGCCTGGGCCTTAAAGGAATCTGCGATGCCCGAAGAATAGGCGTCGCCGGAGTTATAGAACAGCACGAACTTCTCGTCCGCATACTTCTGCGCCAGGAACTTGGCAGCGTTGACACCCTGGTTGGGGTCGGTGAAGCAAACCTGGAAGACGCAATCCTTGCCGTCGGTGACGTCCTCGGAGGACGCGGACGGGGTGATCATGAACGTCTTGGGGTCGTTACCGCACTCGGCGGCAACGGCAACCGACGCACCCGTGGTGGTCGGGCCGACGAGGGCCTGCATGCCCCAGTCGAGCAGGGTGTTGAAGGCGTTGACGGCCTTCTCGCCGTCGGCCTGGTCATCCTCGGCCTTGCTAGCAAGCGGCAGCTCCTTGGTCGAGAAATCCTTGCAGCCAAGCTCGACACCCTGGGTAACGGACTTGCCGTAGGACGCGTTGGCACCGGTCAGCGGGCCGATGGTGCCGATCTTAAACGAAGCGTCGCTCGAAGCGGAACCGCTGTCGCCGCCGTTGGAGGAGCAACCAGCTAGAATGGACATCGCCCCCAGACCTGCTGCGCTCGCGATAACGCTCCTGCGATTCATAACAGGGTTCAATGACTTACCGGTGAGGCTCGACATGCGGCTCTCCTCTCAAATCTCGTCGGGTTTCGGTTACCCGACAGGCCATCCTTCGCCATGCTCGGCGTTCGCAAAATACTAGACGCTTTAGTTAAGGAAAGTGGCGATTATTTCAACTTTTCTTTGGATTTGTTCATTTATCCATAATTCTGCGTATTTCTATTACTTTATGCAGTAATGCCACTTTATTGTGTGAAAGTAATGTTTCCGTTCTGTTACAGGCGTCCCTGCCCTGAATAAAACGGCCTCACCGGTCGCGCTTTATGCGCACTTAGGCGGCGATGTACTTGCCGTCCTGGATCACATAGGCCGTGGCGGGCTTTTCGACCTGGCCCTCGTCGTTCCACGTAAGCTCGCCCGTCAGGCCCTCAATCTTGATCTTGCGCATGGCCTTGGCAAGATCGTCGGCAATTTCGGCACCATCGGCCGAAATGTCAATCCCCGCCTTATCGATAGCCTCGGCGATTGCGTGGACGCAATCGTAAGCGTCGGCGGCAAACTGGTTGGGCGTCTCGTCGTAGGCATCCTTATAGGCCTTGACGAAGTCGGCATTCTTCTCGTCGTCGGCAGAGAACGGGGTCATGAGCAGTACGCCCTCGGCAAGAGAGGTATCGAAGCCTTCCACAGAGAGCAGGCCGTCCATGCCGTCGGTACCCATGAGGGTCATGTCGTAGCCCATGTCCTTGGCGTTCTTGAGCAAAACGGACGCCGGCGTGTAGTAGATCGGCGCAAAGATGAGCGTGGCGCCGGCCTCCTTGGCCTTGGTGAGCTGGTTGGTAAAGCTCGTGGAAGAGTCGTCCTTAAAGGTCTCGGTATCGACGATGTCGAGCTTGGACGCCTTGGCCTGCTCGGCAAAAGCGTCGGCAACGCCCGAGCTATACGTATCGCCGGAGTTGTAGAACAGGGCGATCTTGGCGTCCGCGTACTTCTCGGCCAAGAACTTCGCGGCGCTGGCGCCCATGGTGGGATCGGTGAAGCAAACCTGAAAGACCGTGGTCTTATCCTTGGTGACGTCGAGAGACGAGGCCGAGGGCGTGACCATGAGCATGTCGTCGGCAATCTCGCCCGAGACAGCGACGGCAGCACCGGTGGTGACGGGGCCGACGAGAGCCTGCATGCCCCAGTCGCACAGGGTATTGAAGGCGTTGATAGCTTTCTCGCCGTCAGCGACGTCATCCTCGGACTTAAGCGAGAGCTTGAGGTCCTTGGTCGAGAAATCCTTGGCGGCAAGCTTGGCACCCTTCTCGGCCGAAACGCCATAGGTTGCCGCGGCGCCGGTCAGAGGGCCGATGACACCGATCTTGAAGGTCTTGCCGTCATCGGCGGAGCCGCCCTCCGAGCCACCCGACGAGCAACCAGCGAGCGCCGCGGTGCCACCGAGCGCCGCGGCGCCAGCCAAGAAACTCCTGCGGTTAAGTACGTTGTTGATGCTAAACATGGTGTCCCCCTTTTCGCTGGCCGCGGTGCGGCCGTCTTGCGGTACAGGGCAAACCTTATGGTGCAAACGTTGACAGTTTGTTACGGAGTTCCGTTTGTAGCGAGCATGTTTCCAATGTTTCCGCAGCGTTTCGGGGGTGCCGTTTTGTGCGACTCCTGTTGCCTGGCGAGCACGCGCCCTCGGTTCACGCTAGAATGCACTCAACCTTTAAGCGGTTAATCCATCCATAAGATGCACGAAGGAGCTATCTATGAGCGAACCCCTGCGCACCGTGAACGTCGGCCTCATCGGTCTTGGAACCGTCGGCGGCGGCGTGGCCCGTCTGATCAAGAGCCACCACGATGAGTACCTGGCCGCCTACGGCATCGACCTTAAGCTGACCCGCGCCTGCGCGCTTGCCTGGGAGCAGGCCGAAGCTGCCGGTATTGAGCGCGAGGCCTTTACGAGCGACTGGCACGACGTCGTCACCGACCCCGCCGTCGATATCGTCGTCGAGCTCATCGGCGGCGAGCACCCCGCGACCGAAATCTTCACCACCGCCTTCGAAAACGGCAAGCACGTCGTCTCTGCCAACAAGGCCCTGCTGGGCCGTCATGTCGAGACGCTCGCCGAGAAGGCGCGCGCGTGCGGCGTGCAGATTAAGTGCGAGGCCAGCTGCGGCGGTGGCATCCCCATTGTCAGCACGCTCGAGCACGACCTGGTGGGCAACAAGATCCTGACCATCGCTGGCATTCTCAACGGCACCACCAACTACATCCTGTCGCGCATGGACGCCGAGGGCGCCGATTACGCTGACGTGCTCGCCGACGCCCAGGCAAAGGGCTATGCCGAGGCCGACCCGTCCGCCGACGTCGACGGCTTCGATGCCGCCAGCAAGACGGCAATCCTCGCCTCCATCGGTTTTGGCACCCGCGTTACCACCGACGATGTGTACCAGCAGGGTATCCGTACCATCGGCGCCGAGGACATCGCCCAGGCCCGCGAGCTCGGCTACACCATTAAGCTGCTCGGCATCGCCCGCAATACCGACGCCGGCGTCGACGTCCGCGTGCATCCCACGCTGATCCCCGCCGACCACATGCTTGCCAAGGTCAACGGCGCCATGAACGCTGTCTACGTGGTAGGCGACGCCGTGGGTGAGACCATGTTCTACGGTGCCGGCGCAGGCTCCTTCCCCACCGCGAGCGCCGTCGTGGGCGACATCCTGTCGCTCTCCGAGCAGATCAGCCGCGGCGTGGCTCCGCTGCCCGAGATTGAGCCCTATGGTCACAACCTCGCCTTTAAGCCCATGAACGAGCTCCAGACCAAGTACTATGTGCGCCTGAAGGTCGCCGACCGCGTGGGCGCCCTGTCCGAGACAGTCGACATCTTTGCCAAGCACAACATCTCGATCTCGCTCATCAACCAGGTCGAAGACGGCAAGTCGGGCGTCAGCGATGCCTGCTCGGTCATCTTCCTGACGCACCGCGCGCTCGAGAAGGACGTCCAGGCTGCCGCCGCCGAGCTTGCCGGCGTCGACTGCGTGGCCGAGGTCGCCAACGTCCTGCGCATCGAGGACGTCGAGGCTTGGACCGAAGGCGTCATGGCCAACTAGTCCACTACTTCGAACCTCAACGAGGCCCAACGCAAAAGGCGCGCTGTCTGCATCAACCGCAGGCAGCGCGCCTTGTTCTGCTTGCAGGGGAAGCTGCGTCCCGGTATTTCAGCTCAGAACGGGGCGCAGTTTCCCTCAGGGCCTTCTTTCAGAAACTATGTCCCACTCTGGACGCGGATTCTGGGATGCATTTTCCGCGACGGCGTTGGCTACCTGCCGTCGTCGTCCTCGGCTTCTTCTCTTGCATAGAGCTCCAGCATGCGGCGGCGGTATTCGCGCACGGCGAGCTTGGCGCGCTCCAGGCGGCGACGCTCGCGCGGAGTCAGCTCGGACGGGTCAACCTCGTCTCCATAGGTCTTATCGGCAAGAAGATGTGCCGCGTCCACAATACGGGCATCGATATGGCCGCTCGCCGCCTCGGCGGAAAGACGCTCGGCAATCGTATCGAGCGTAGGCAGGCCCTCGAATACGCGACCATGGCCATGCGAAGTCAGCAGCTCATGCTCGCGCGCGAGCAAGCTCGCTAGGTCGTGGTGGGCGCGCAGGATGTCGAGCGCATCGGATGGATGCTCGGCAACCTCTGCCACGGCGGTGACCGGCGCTGCATCGACCACGCGGTAGAAGAGCTGCGCGAGCAGCGGCATCAAGAACACCGTGATGGCGCCGGCAGCGACCATAACCGATGCGATGTCTTGCGACAGCGCGCCCGCGTTGACGGCAACGCTCGTCACGGCAACGATGATCGGCAGCGCCGTGGTGCAGTACAGGGCCACGGTAATGCGACCATACGCCGACACATCGCGCGTCACAGGGCAAATGCTCATAGAAATAAGAATGGGCACGGCACGAATAATCAGCAACGCCACGATAAAGCCCACGAGCAGACCCGGGCGCGACGCCACGGCCGTCAGATCGATCTTTGCGCCCGATACGGTAAAGAACACCGGAATCAAAAAACCGTAGGCCAGGCCGTCGAGCTTGGTCTCGAGCGTATGGTTGCCCTCGGGGATGATATAGCGCAGGACAAAGCCAGCGGCAAAAGAACCCAACACGATGTCGAGATCAAAGACGGCCGAGAACGCCACGAGTGTGACCAGGATGAGCACCGTCAGGCGCACGAAGGTCTGCGACGTGGTATCGGCGCGTTCCTCGACAAACGCAAAGAAGCGGCTGCCGACGCGCTTGGAGCGGCTTGGGACCACGGCCAGCAACACGCAAGCCAGCGCAAACAGGCCAAGGATTACGAGCGTTTGGATGCCAGTGCGGGCAGACAGCAGCACCGACATGGCGAGCACGGGACCGAGCTCACCCCAGGTGCCATACGCGAGAATCGAGTCGCCCACGCGCGTGCCGGTGAGCGAGCGCTCACGCATGATGGGCACGAGCGTACCGAGCGCCGTCGAAGTGAGGGCAAGCGTCACGGCGATACCGTCGAAATGACTGACCGAGAACCACGGGGTAAAGCGTACGGCAAGCCAGGCGATACCAAACGTGACGACCCACGTCGCCAAGCCGTAGCGCCCCTCGACGCCCGTGATGCTCTTGGGGTCGATCTCAAAGCCGGCAAGCAGGAACAAGAAGGCCAGGCCCAGCTCGGACACAAGCGAGACCTCGGCATCTACATGGATGACGCCGAGCATATGGGGTCCCAGCACCGCGCCGAGCACGAGCAAAAAGACCGTCTCGGGAACGGGTTTTCCGGGAATCGCCGAGGCGATAAAAGGACTCGCAAAGGCCACGAGTGCGATGATGGCGAGCGAAACGAATGCCATGTGATGCCTTTCTCTTGTTTGCGCTTCACTGTAGCACCCTCGCCGTCCTCAACGCGCCGCGAGCTGTCGTATCATAGTGAGGTTTACAAACATGTGGCTCAAGGCGACCGCGAGGCTTGTCCCGTAAACCGACCGCTGCCGCATACCGTACCGTACGCCCAACCGATCAGGAAGGCAGGAACCAATGGTCTCTCGTATCTACGTGGAGAAGAAACCCGGGTTCGACGTCGAGGCTCAGCAGCTCAAGGGCGAGCTGACCGAAATTCTCGGCATCAAGGGCATCGAGGCCCTGAGGATCATCAACCGCTACGACGTCGAGGGCATCGACGAGGAGCTTTTCCGCTCCTGCGTGCCGACCGTCTTTAGCGAGCCCCAGGTCGATGTGACCTACGACGAACTCCCCGCAAGCGATGGCGCCGTCTTTGCCGTCGAATTCCTGCCTGGCCAGTTTGACCAGCGCGCCGACTCCGCCAGCGAGTGCGTGCAGCTCATCAGCCAGGGCGAGCGCCCCGCCGTGCGCTCCGCCAAGGTCTATATGATCTCGGGCGCTCTGGACGAGGCCGCCATCGATGCCATCAAGCACTACGTGGTGAACCCCGTCGAGGCACGCATCGCCTCGCTCGACCTGCCCGAGACGCTGTACATGGAGACCCCCGAGCCCCAGCCCGTCGAGGTGCTCGACGGCTTCCGCGAGCTCGACGAGGCCGGCCTCGCCGCCTTTATCGCCGATCGCGGCCTTGCCATGGACGAGGCAGACATCGCCTTCTGCCAGCAGTACTTCCGCGATGAGGACCGCGACCCCACCATCACCGAGATCCGCGTGATCGACACCTACTGGTCTGACCACTGCCGCCACACCACCTTCGGCACCGTCCTGGACGACGTGACGATCGACGACGCCGTGGTGCAGCAAGCCTTCGACCGCTACATGGAGATGCGCCACGAACTCGGCCGCGACGCCAAGCCCGTCTGCCTCATGGACATGGGCACCATCGGCGCCAAGTACCTTAAGAAGACCGGCGTCATGACCGATGTCGACGAGTCCGAGGAGATCAACGCCTGCACCGTCAAGGTGAAGGTCGATGTCGACGGCGAGGACCAGGACTGGCTGTTCCTGTTTAAGAACGAGACCCACAACCACCCGACCGAGATCGAGCCCTTCGGCGGTGCCGCCACCTGCGTGGGCGGCGCCATCCGCGACCCGCTCTCGGGCCGCAGCTACGTGTACCAGGCCATGCGTGTCACCGGCGCCGGTGACCCCACCGTCCCGGTTTCCGAGACGCTCGAGGGCAAGCTGCCGCAGCGCAAGCTCGTGACCACTGCCGCCGCCGGCTACTCCAGCTACGGCAACCAGATCGGCCTTGCCACCGGTCAGGTCAACGAACTCTATCACCCCGGTTACGTGGCCAAGCGCATGGAGGTTGGCGCCGTCGTGGGCGCTACCCCGGCAAACCACGTTCGTCGCGAGTGCCCCGCCCCCACCGACAAGATCATCCTGCTGGGCGGCCGCACCGGCCGCGATGGCATCGGTGGCGCCACCGGCTCCTCCAAGACCCAGAACACCGAGTCCATCGAGACCTCGGGTGCCGAGGTCCAGAAGGGCAACGCCCCTGTCGAGCGCAAGCTGCAGCGTCTGTTCCGCCGCGGCGACGCCTGCCGTCTGATCAAGCGCTGCAACGACTTTGGCGCCGGCGGCGTCTCGGTCGCCGTGGGCGAGCTTGCCGACGGCCTGTATGTCGACCTGGACACCGTGACCAAGAAGTACGACGGCCTGGACGGCACCGAGCTCGCTATCTCTGAGTCCCAGGAGCGCATGGCCTGCGCCGTCGCCGACGGTGACGTCGAGGAGTTCATGGGCTACGCCGCCGAGGAGAACCTGGAGGCGACCGTTATCGCCGAGGTTACCGCTGAGCCGCGCATGCGCATGGCCTGGAACGGCGTCGCTATCGTCGACCTGTCCCGCGAGTTCCTCAACTCCAACGGCGCACCCAAGCACCAGGTCGCCCACGTGTGCGCCCGTAGCGTGTGGCAGCCCAGCTGGGCCGGCACCACGCTCGCCGAGCGCATGACCTCGCTCGTCACCGACCTCAACGTCGCTTCCAACAAGGGCCTTTCCGAGCGCTTCGACTCCACCATCGGCGCCGCGACCGTGCTCATGCCCTTTGGCGGCAAGACGCAGCTCACCCCCAGCTCGGCCATGGTCGCCAAGTTCCCCGTAGACGGCGAGACCACCACGGCAAGCGCCATGGCGTGGGGCTTCAACCCCTACCTGATGGAGGCCGACCAGTTTGCAGGCGCCTACCTGTCCGTGGTCGAGTCCATCGCCAAGCTCGTTGCCGCCGGCTTTGAGCACAAGCGCGCCTATCTCTCCTTCCAGGAATACTTTGAGCGCCTGCGCACCGAGGCCGAGCGCTGGGGCAAGCCCACGGCAGCCGTCCTGGGCGCCCTCATGGCCCAAGTCGACCTGGGTGCCGGCGCCATCGGCGGCAAGGACTCCATGAGCGGTTCGTTTGAGGACGAGACCGGCGAGCTCAACGTTCCGCCGACCCTGATCAGCTTCGCCGTCGCCGTGGGCAAGGCCGCCCGCGCCGTCTCGCCCGAGTTCAAGGGCCTCACGCACCGCGTCGTCCGCATCGCCCCCGCCACCTATGGCGAGGACTACCGTCCCGACGCTCAGCAGCTGCTCGCCGCGTTTGACGCCGTCGAGGCGCTCACTGCTACCGGCAACGCCCTGGCCATCTCCACGCCCGGCTACGGCTGCGGCGCCGAGAGCCTCTTTAAGATGTGCGTCGGTAACCAGATCGGTATCGAGCTTGCCGAGGATGTAGACGTGGAGAGCCTCTTCACCCCGCTCTACGGCAGCTTTATCGTCGAGCTCGCCGAGGATGCCGAGCTGCCCGAGGTCGCCGACGGCGTTGTCGTCGAGCCCCTGGGCACCACCGTCGAGGGCTATGTCATCGACACCGGCTCCGAAGTCATCGAGCTCTCCGAGCTCCAGGAGGCCTGGGAGAGCGGCATCGAGGGCGTCTTTGCCTACCGCAGCGCCGACGAGACCCCCGAGGTCGAGACCATCGACTTCCGCGCCAAGGACATCCACGTGTACGGCGGCGCCAAGATCGCCCGCCCGCGCGTGATCATCCCCGTGTTCCCCGGCAACAACTGCGAGTACGACAGCGCCCGCGCCTTCCGTGCCGCCGGTGCCGAGGCCGACACCTTCGTGATCAACAACCTCACGCCCGAGGCCGTCGCCGAGAGCACCCACGAGCTTGCCCGCCGCATCCGTGCAAGCCAGATCGTCATGATCCCCGGCGGCTTCTCGGGCGGCGACGAGCCCGACGGCTCCGCCAAGTTCATCACGGCGTTCTTCCGCGCTCCCGAGGTCACCGAGGCAGTCCGCGACCTGCTCAAGGCCCGCGACGGCCTGATGCTGGGCATCTGCAACGGCTTCCAGGCCCTGGTCAAGCTCGGCCTGGTGCCCTACGGCGACATCGTCGACGCCACGCCCGATGCGCCCACGTTGACGTTCAACACCATCGGTCGCCACCAGAGCCGTCTGGTGCGCACCCGCATCTCGTCCAACTTGTCCCCGTGGCTGTCGCAGTGCAGCCTGGACGACCCCTACACCGTCGCCATCAGCCACGGCGAGGGCCGCTTTGTCGCCAATGACGAAGTGCTCGCCCAGCTGATCGCCAACGGCCAGGTCGCCACGCAGTACGTGGGCGAGAACGGCAAGCCCAGCATGGATCTCTCCGTCAACCCCAACGGCTCCGCACTCGCCATCGAGGGCATCACGAGCCCCGACGGCCGCGTCCTGGGCAAGATGGGCCATGCCGAGCGTCGCGGCGACAACCTGTACCGCAACGTGCCCGAGCATGTCCCCGGCGATAAGTTCATGCCGATCTTTGAGAGCGGCGTGGCCTACTTCGCTTAAACCTTTCCCATCGGGTACAATCCCCTCGGGTAACAACACCCGCCACCGGCACCCCCGGTGGCGGGTTCTTTTTTGCTTTGCGCGTATAGGAGAAGGACATCATGGAAAGCCGCAAGCCGTATCTCGCCACCCTGCCCGGACTCATCCTGGACTGTCTTGTTTGCTGTGCACTCTGGGGATCGGCCTTTCCCTGCATCAAGATCGGCTACGCGCTCTTTGGCATCCCAGCGCACGATAGCGCTTCGCAGCTGCTCTTTGCAGGTTTACGCTTTACGCTTGCCGGCGCCCTGGTTATCGTTGGCATGAGCACGGCACAGCGCCGCCCACTCGTTCCGCAGGCTCGCGATATCAAGCCCATCTGCATCCTGTCGCTCTTCCAGACTATCGGACAGTACTTCTTTTTCTACCTCGGTCTCTCCCGTGCAAGCGCTATGTCGAGTTCCATCATCGAGGCCAGCGCTAACTTCCTCGCAATCCTCTTTGCCGCCCTGGCGTTTCATACCGAGAAGCTCAATACGGCCAAGGTGCTCGGCTGTGTGTTGGGCTTTGCCGGTGTCGCGCTCGTCAACCTTTCGGGCGCGGACGGCACCTTTGGCTTTACGCTCGACGGCGAGGGATTTATCTTGGCTTCCACTGTTGCGGGCGCCCTGTCGACCTGCCTCATTGGCATCTTCTCGCGCGAGCATGACGGCGTCTTGCTTGCCGGGTGGCAGTTCTTGGTCGGCGGCCTGGTCCTCACCGCCATCGGCTTTTTGATGGGCGGCGCGCTCTCCCCCACGGCGATTGCCCCCGCCATCGCGCTCATCATCTACATGGCGCTCATCTCCGCGGTCGCCTACTCGCTGTGGTCGCGCCTGCTTGCCGTCAACCCCGTCAGCCGCGTCTCGGTCTTTGGGTTTATGAACCCGGTCTTTGGCGTTTTGCTGAGCGCGCTGCTGCTCGGCGAGGGCGCCGGCACGAGCCCCGCTACTGTCATCGTTGCCCTGCTGTTGGTTTGCGGCGGCATCATCATCGTAAATAAGCCCAAAAAGGCCTAGCGAACTGCCTCGTTCCGAGAAAAAGACGAGGCACATCTTCGACAGCCGCTACTAATCCCGCCAACGCAAAAGGGGCGCACGACCATCAATACGGTCGTGCGCCCCTATTTTTCTAGCGTACCTGAACGCCGGCTTTCTTCTTCTCGCCCTTGACGCGATAGAGCTCCGCATCGGCGGCGCGAAGTAAGTCTTGCCAGGTATCAACACTATCGCCGACCCGCGCGTAACCGATGGACATCCGCAATGCATACGGCACCTCGGCACGAGCGAGCTCGTCGTCAATCGCCGAACACAGGTCTATGATGCCCTGTTCCGCCGCTGCCTTTTGGAGCACCACAAACTCATCGCCACCATAACGTGCGATAAAGCCACCAGCCGGCGAGCAGACATCCTTGAGCGCCGTCGCAACAACCTGAAGAGCGTGGTCGCCCTCCACATGTCCATAGCGATCGTTAATCTGCTTAAAGCCGTCGGCGTCCATCATAAGCAGATATACATCTTCGGCCTAATCCACATTTGAAAAGAGCGACAGCATATAGGTCTCAAAACGGTTGCGGTTGTTGAGTCCAGTCAACGGGTCAGTCGAGATCAGTTGCTCCTGATAGACGATATAGAGCAGCAGGATGCTCAGCGTTATACCGAAGCAAAGGCCCGGTACCGAAAACAAAACCTGGAAGGTACCGCCCACCAGAGCGGGAACCGCAAAAAAGGCGAGGGTGCGATAAATGGCCTTCTTTTGCAGGCTTTCGACTTTTCGAGCCTGAATAAAGGCATGCAAGGACGTATATATGACGTAGCAGTAGCTAACGATAGGCTGAATCATATAAAGCGCTCCGCGACGATATATGCCCTGTGCATCGATATAGAACATAGCGTGCGTCCAGTAGCTGGTAAATGCCAGCACGACCACCAATGCTGTTGGCAACGTTAAAAGTACCACCCTGTAGGGCGTGGTCAGGAGCCGTGAGCCCTGCATCGTCTCGGAATAGAAAAACCAAATGAGGCACGCGATGGCGAACAGCGAAAACGAGACCGCGTTGGAAATCCAGTTGGCCGTGATGCCTACAGGAGTGCTTACGCCGTCCGAGAGCGTCTAGATCATATCGAAGAAAATGTAGGCAGCAGACGTGTAGCCCAGCATGCTAAACAAAAGCTGCTGGGTGCTCGAGAACAGGGAGCGACGGCTTCGTACGGCAAGCCCGATAAGAATAATCATGCACAGCAGGAATATCTCGATCTTGAGTGCCTTAATCACTAGACGCCCTCCCTTCAATATCCAAGTGGCCAGAATCGCCCGAGTCGCGCCCAGGAGCCAAACACCCCTTTCTCCGCAGGGGTAAAGGGAATCATAGCAGAGCGCCCGAACGTCACTGCAGAACAGCCACCGTTCGGGCGCCCACACGGCGCGAATTGCACACGCCGGCTAGATTGACTCGCGTCGACGATTACTCGACGTCGATGTCGGTCGCGACGGCCTCCTCAATAGCCTCGACGCCTTCGACCGACAGATCCTCTTCGCCGTGGCAGAACTTCTTATCGACCCAGCCGGTCAGAATCGGGGCCATGATTGCCGTGATGATGACGGCGGTGGCGATCTGCGCATACGCGGTGGGCGCAAGCTCTGCATAGCGTGGCGCGACCTCGGCAAGGGCAACCGGCGTGGTCATAGCCGTGCCGGCGATGGTGGAGCAAGCAACGGCGGCCTTGCCGTTGCCGCCGCACAAGCGCTCGAAGGCAAAGGTGACGGGGCCAACGATAAAGAGGGTGATGAGGCCCAGCAGGATGCCCGAGATACCGCCGGTGATAAAGCTCGACAGGCTCATGGACGCACCGAGCTGAAATCCGATTACAGCGATCGCGGGATTGGCGCCGGGAACCAGCAGGTTCTTGATAAACGGGAACAAGTTGCCCAGGACCATGCCGATAACAAGCGGCAGGATGGATCCGATGATGGTGCCGACGGGGATGTTGGCGAGACCCGAAACACCAAGGATGATCATCGTGACGGCGGGGCCGGCCGTAAAGAACAGGATACCGACAGCGCCCTGCTCGGACTCATCGCCGAACTCGCCCATGATGCCCGTATAGAGCGCCATGTTGCAAAACGTAATGCCGCCGATGATGGAAACCGAGCTCAGGCCTAAAAAGTTATCGTTAAAGAAGTACGCGACGCCCAGACCCAGCGCGGCTGCCACTACAAGCTTAGGAATCAGCACGACGATGCCGGTCTTGATGGCGCCCGGCGTGGACTTAAAGCTGATGCCGGCGCCCACGAACAGCAAGATCGCGGCAACGATGGTGTTGGAGCCGCCGCGGCAGGCAGCCGTAAAGAAGCCGCCGACCTCAAAGACCTGCGGGCAGAAGGTATTGAGCAAAAGGCCGACGATCATCGGATAGATCATGATGTCGCCCGGGATGCGCGGTACCTTGAATTTCTTTTGCTCGCTGGCGGTCGCTTCCTGTGCCATGAAACCCCCATTTCCGCTGACGCAGAACAAAAGCCCACGTCACGCTTTGCTACAGTAAAGTTTGACCATGGTACCAGAAGAAGCAGACCGCCTCGGTGAGAAATTCGATTCGTTAGGCCGGGACGATAACGCGTCCTGCTCCTATACGAGGCTCAAAACGATATAGAACACGATGCCCGAAACGCAGCACCACAACATCGACTTTGTCTTGATTGCCACCGCCACGACGCCGGTGGCCGCAATCCAGGGAACCAAGGCAGGCCAGAGTCCCGCGTCGAACGCGCCGGGGTTCACCAAGTCGTTGGCGACCAGCGCGGCAAAGGCAGCGGGCGGGATATAGCCCAGGGCCTCGGTAATGCGGGGCGACAGGGTCCGCCCGCGCAAGGCGAACGCCGGCGCGATGCGAAAGAACGCGATAGCAGCCCACGACGACAGCCACAGAACCAAGAACTCGTTAGCGGGCATCGCGGGCACCTCTTCCGTCAAATACAGCATCGCACGCCAGCGCAATGGCAATGCCGACCACGACGCTTGCCGGCACGGCAATATTCGCGAGGCCCAAGAACTTGCATACGGCGACGGACACCGCGCCCGAAACCGCCGCGACAACGTTACCGCGCGACAGCCGCTGCGAAAAGAGCAGGCAGATAAAGAGCGAGGTGCAGACAAAGGCTGCAATGGCGGTGGGAACATCGACAACGGCGCCGACGATGGCGCCCATCGTACACGAAACGCCCCATGTTGCGATGAGGATCACGTTGAGCACAAAGGACTCGCGCGGGCCCCAATCCTCCCCTTCAACCAACTTGGCAAGCGAGATGCCATATGCCTCCTCGGTAAGTGTCGCGGCAACAGCCAGCGTCTGACGCTTCGAGGCACCCCTCAGATGCGGTGCGATCGATGCCGAGTAAAGCGCAAAACGCGAGGAGATGGCGGCAACGCTCGCGACGATCGATGCTGCAGGCACACCCGCCAGCCACAGGTTGCAGATCATAAACTGGCCGCTGCCCGTCACAAACGTACTGCTTAGAGCAAAGACCATCCAGGGCTCCATTCCCGTCTGCCCCATGATCATTCCGCACGGCGCGCCTATTGCAACATAGGTAAGCATCACCGGCCAGACGGTTCTAACGATTTTGAGCACCATACGTTTCTCATCCTGACAAGGTCTCCGAGCCGCATGTAGCGACACGGCAGAATCATCATCCGGCAGCAACCGAGTTCACCTACAATTGCCACCGGATCGAAAGACACAACTTTTTAGGAAGTCATTATGACAGCTATCGATCGAGACCGGGCGCGCGCGGCCTTCAAAAGCTACACCGATGCCTACGACGCCACCAACCCACGCATCGCGCTCAAAATCGAGCATACGTACCACGTGGCCGAGGCATGCGATGCCGTAGCGCGCGAGCAGGGCTGGTCGTCAGAAGATATTGACCTGGCATGGCTTTGCGGCCTGCTACACGATATGGGCCGCTTTGAGCAGCTGAGACGCTGGGACACCTTTAAGGACGCCGAGAGCATGAGCCATGCGGCGCTGGGCATCGAGGTCCTCTTTGGCGAGAATCCCGCCGATGCACCCGCCGTAACGAGCATCCGCGACTTTATCGATGACCCGGCAGAAGATGAGCTCATCCGAGCGAGCATTGCCTATCACAGCGATTTCCGTCTACCCGCGCAGCTCGACGTGCGCACGCGAAGCTTCTGCGATATCGTGCGCGATGGTGACAAGATCGACATTATGCGCACCATCGCCGACAGCACCGTCGACACCATCCTCAAGGTGGACGAGAAGACGTTTCTCGGCAGCCGTTTCTCGTCGCCGACACTTGCCGCCTTTGACGAGCACCGCTGCGTCGCACGCGATGAACGCAACGAGCCCGCCGACTTCTTGGTGGGACTCATCTGCTTTATGTTTGAGCTCGTCTATCCAGCAAGCCGCGCGCTGGCGCGCGAACAGGGCGATATCCACCGCCTGCTCGACGCGCCCTTTGGCATCACGCGGCCCTTTACCGACCCCGCCACGCAGGCAACCTGGAGCCGCCTAAAGGACGAGATGCGCGACTGGCTGGCGCGCGCCTAGCGCTCAAGCTGGGCCAGCAGCTCCTCGACGACCTCGACGGCATCCCCAACAACCTCGTACTGGGCAGCACCAAAAATGGGGGCATCCGGGTCCTCGTTGATGGCGATAATGCACTCCGCCCCACCGATGCCGGCAAGATGCTGGATGGCGCCCGAAACACCGATACTCACGAGAAGCTTGGGCGAAACCGATACGCCGGTCTGGCCAATCTGATGGCGATACTCCAACCAGCCGGCCTCCACGACAGGTCGCGTGCAACCAAGCTCGGCTCCCAGGGCCTCGGCAAGCCTTCGCATCAGTGGCAGGTTTTTCTTGGAACCAATGCCGCGACCCACCACGACCAGGCGCTCGGCATCGGCGATCGAAGCCTGCTGCCCCCACTCCTCGGCGGGAATCGAAATCTCGACACGAGCCCTGGCGTCTTCCGCAAGCATCACCTGGGTGATCGTGCCGGAACGGCCGTAGTCGAAGTCGGGAGCCTTAAAGATACCGGGGCGCACCGTTGCCATCTGGGGACGATGATTGGGGCAGACAATGGTGGCCATCAGGTTGCCGCCAAACGCCGGACGCGTCTGTTGCAGCAGTCCCGTCTCCGTATCCATCGAAAGTACGGTGCAGTCAGCCGTAAGGCCCGTCTGCAAACGCACGGCAACGCCGGGTGCCAGTTCGCGGCCAAAAGCGGTCGCACCGTATAGGATGGCCTCGGGTTTGCGTTCGGCTACCAAATCGCAGATCAAGCTGGCGTAGACCTCCGCATCGTTTTGGCGCAGGCGCTCGTCGCGACAGGCCAGGACTTCGTCGGCGCCCGCGCAAACCAGATGCTCCAGGTCACCGAGAGAACCCTCGGGGCCCATGCCGGCCAGTGCCACCAGACGGCAGCCACGAGCATCGGCAAGCTCGCGGCCCTTGCCCATAAGCTCATAGGCAACGGGAGTCACCGTATCGTGCTCGTCGGTCTGCACGAATACCCAAATGTCTCGATACGCATCGAGGTCAACCGCGCCGGCGGTCTCGTCACGCTCGATCGAGATAGCGTTGACAGGGCAGGCGTCGACGCACCCACCGCATAGGATGCAGCCGTCGGTTACGCGGGCGCATCGGCTGGGTCGTTCGCCTTCCACTACGATGCCGCCCGAGGCACAGGCGCGAACGCAGCGACCGCAGCCGACACAGGCTTCGCTATCGATAATCAGTCCGCTCATCTATGCCATCCCCTCGATAATCTTGGCAAGTTTTACCGCCTGCTCGGACGCCGTTCCCTCAACGGCCTCGCACGTTTGGTCACGGTCGGGCACAAACGAGCGCACGACCTGTGTCGGCGACCCGGCAAGACCGCAACGCGCGGGGTCGGCGTTCACGTCGGCGGCACTGACCACGCGCACGTCCGCCTCCTCCGCCGCGCGAATACCGGCAATACTCGGCATACGCAACTGGCCAATCTCCTTGGCAGTCGTCATCGCGCACGGCATCTCAAGATACACCGTCTCCTCGCCGGCATCGCATCCGTGAATGAGCGCCAGCGAGCCACAGGTCGTAAAGCCCGCGCTCTGCACGCAACTCACGTCGGTCACGCAGGGAATCTCAAAGGCACCGGCAAGCTCGGGACCAATCTGGGCCGTATCGCCATCCACCGCCATCTTGCCGCAGATGAGCAGGTCGAAGTCCTCGTCGAGCGCCTCGATGCCGCATTTGAGAGCATAGGTGGTCGCCAGGGTATCGGCACCTGCAAAGGCGCGATCGGTCAGCAGCAGCGCGTCGTCGGCGCCTCGGGCGATGCAGTCGCGCAGCAGCGACTCGGTCGCGGGGATGCCCATCGACACCACCGTCACGCGCACATCCATGCCAAAGCCGATAAAGTCGTCCTTCAGCGCCAGCGCGCATTCCAAAGCGCTCGCATCAAAGGGATTAATGACCGCCTGCTTGCCATCGCGCACGATGGTATTGGTCTTGGGGTCCATCTTGACCTCGGTGCTGCCCGGCACGGCCTTGACGCACACCACCATATGGAAATCGCTCATCTTCACGCGCCCCCTTTCTGGACGAGCTCATCCAAGAGCTTCTCCGAAAACAGGTTGCCGCGACCCAGCTGCCCGTCGGGATCGAGCTGGAGCTTGAGCCGCGCCGACTCGACCATGGCCTCGTGACCGTACATCGTCTCTAAGAAGCCCGCCTTGATCTTGCCGACGCCGTGCTCGGCAGAAACGGCACCGCCCATAGCCGTTACCTCCGCAGCCCACTGGGCAAACAGCTCGCCACCGCGACGGTAGTCCTGCGCATCGCGCGGCAGGATGTTCACATGCAGATGGTTGTTACCGATGTGCCCCCAGGCAGCAGATTCAAGCCCGCTTTCGGCCAGTGTGCGGCGATAGAGGGCCACGACATCGGCAAGGCGTGCATTGGGCACCGACATGTCCGAACCCAGTTTGGTGATGGTGGGATCCGTGCGGCGACGCTCGTCGATAAGCATGTTGACGCTCTCGGGGACCGCATGGCGGAAGAACCGCTGGCACTCGCGATCAACCTCGGTGCGCGCGACCCATGTCGCATCGTCGCGGCCACCCGCAAACTCGAGCACCCATCCCAGGTGGTACAGTTCCTCGGTCGCCTGGGCCTCGTCATCGCAGTCGAGCTCCACGTAGACACAGACCTTGGCCTCTTTGTCGAGCGCCGGCAGCGAGGCAAACGCCGTCGACTGCTCGCGCTGGCGACGTAGAATATCCAGGGCGCCAGCGTCGAAGTACTCGATGGCAGCCGCATGGGACAGGACGGGACGCATGGAATCGGTAAAGGACACGGCCTTGTCTTCGCTATTGAAAAAGCAGCTCACACCCCAAACGACCGCAGGCGCCGCCTGCAGGGCAATCTCGAGCTCGGTGATAACGCCGAGCGTGCCGCAAGCACCGATAAAGAGGTCGATGGCGTCCATTTCGTCCGCAACGAAATAGCCTGAGGCATTTTTTGTCTTGGGCATGGTATAGCCGGGAAGATCGAGCTCGAGCGTACGGCCCACTGCCGTCACGAGCGACAGGTGGCGGCCCTGGGCAAAAGCCTCGCCGCGCTGAAGCTCAAGCAAATCGCCATCAGCCAGCGCGACGTGGAGTCCCGTGATATGTGGGCGCATGGGACCGTAGGCGTAGCTGCGGGCACCAGAGGCGTTACATGCCGCCATGCCGCCCAGACAGGCAGATGCCTCGGTGGGATCGGTGGGAAAGAACTGCTCGGGGGCCTCTTGGAACTCCTCGTAGGCCTCAAGCGATGCCTGGTCCCAACCAGCAGTCGGCAGCACCTTCTTGCTCAGCTGCTTGCGCAGCTCCGAGAGCACAACGCCCGGCTCCACGCGCAGCAGAAATTGGCCTTGTTCATCGCGGCGAAGGCCCAAGTAGCGATTCATACGGGAAGTATTGAGGATATGCCCGCCGTGGGGCACGGCACCGGCGGCAAGGCCGGTTCGGGCGCCCTGAACCGTTACCGGGACACGCTCGGCATGGAGCTTTTCCAAAATGGCACGGACCTCGTCTTCCGTTGTCGGAAACGAGATGCTCGAGGCCTCGCCCGATGCGCGAGACTCATCGCGACCATACTCTTCGAACTCGTCGGTGAAGGGTTTGATGGTTGCAGACACGCGAACTCCCCCTTTAGCTAACTACAGTGTTTGCAGGGAGATGTTACCGCATCGTTTCGTCGACGTGTTCGAGACCGTCTCCATAATTGGCGATTTTTACGTTCGTGCAATTCGGCGAGCGGCTTGATTTCCTCGGCAGACGATGCTTTTGACACATATGGCCCCGCCGTCGCCGACCGCGCGATTGTCGCTTGAAAAAAGTTGGAGTATTTTTTGCCGCCTTTTACCTGCGGAGACACCAATCCGTCAAGCATTTGGTCAGCAATTGGTCAAGTAGTGGCTGATACCGTCGGCATCGACAGCCAAAACCGACAGAAGTTTTGGCCCCAGAAGCAGGGAGGTTCCCATGGCATATTACTGGCCCCAGTACGGCATCGTCATCGAAGTCGACGACGATCCCCATCTCCTGCCTTTCGACGAAGAGGCATTCCCCGATACGACGGTCTACCACGTTACCACCGATGTGATCTGCGACCCCGAGTCGTTCTCGGCGCTCGCCCACCGCATCGCGCATATCCACGACATCGAGCTCCCTCCCGACTTCGACGAGCTTGTCTACTCACGCCGCCTGATGCTTCACATGCTCTTTGGAGCGAACCCGTCCACCTTTGCGCGCATCTATACCGCCAAGGATGCCGCATGAGCGCGAAGAAGCCACCCCACTTTGCAGGCCTGGGTCGTCACAAGAAGCTCATCCTTGCCTGTTTGGCCATCGTCTGTGCCCTTGTCGCCGTAGGACTATACGCTTGGCAGTCGCAGCCCGTACCCGAGGCGGGCGCTTCGGTTACGACGGCCGAGGGCAAAACGCGTCAGGAAATCCAAGATGAGCTCGACGCCATCGTCCGCGACAACATGATGACGATTTCGGTCGCACCGGTCGCTCAGCTGCAGGAGGACGGCAAGCTGCGCGTCAACGTGCAAAACGTCCAAGACAATAAATTTCCCCAGCGATTCCGCGTCATCCAAAACGACGAGACCATGTACGAATCCGGTGTGGTCGAGACCGGCAAGACAATCGAAACGTGCCCCGCCGGCGACATCAAAGAAGGCGAGGCGTACATCGAGATCCAGGCACTCGATGCCAAGACCCTCGACAGCCACGGCAATCCGACACGTGTCAAGGTGCGGGTTGAGCAAGCCGAGAACTAGCTTTTCCGGCCGACGCGGCACCGCACGCAATTCACCAGCATTCGTCCAATCATCGCGGGGACGGCCCGCGGCGAATAGAAAGGAACGACCATGGACATCACCAGGAACATGAACGGAGCCAGAGCGCTCGTCGTGGGCGCAGGGCTCGCGCTCGCGCTCGCAATGGGCGCCGCCCCGACGCCAGCTATGGCAGCCGGGCGCGTTGGAACCACGAAAGTAATGGTCAGGACCGAGATCGACAACGTTGAGTTCAAAGTTCCGACGGTTATTCCCTTCGTCGCCAAGGCCGACGGCACGCTTCAGGGCCCCTCAGAAGACGCGACCACCATCGACAATCATTCGGCCTACGGCATCCATGTCACCAACATGAAGATCGACGCCATGAACACCTGGACCATTGCTGCCGACGCCAAAGCCGGAACCGCACAGAACTCCATCGACTTTAAGGTTGGCCCCGACGGCGCGCTCCAGAACGCCAGCGCCGCAATGCAGGGGACGGGCCTCGATCTTTCCAAGAATGCAGCCTTCGACATGGGCTACCAGGGCATTGCCGGCGGCAAGGACAAAATTAAGCTCAAGACAAGCGGAAACGTCGCCCGCGTCACGCGCGACATCTTCCGCGTAACCGGCGAAGGCGATCAGGTTGCAACGATCACCTGGACGGTCGAGCCCGGTGCGCACACGGCATAAGGCTGTCGCCCTGGCCGCCGCCGTCAGCATCCTAGCGTTTGGGCCAGCCATGGCCTTTGCCCAGCAAGAACAGGCGCAGGCCGCCACGCAAGTGACGGTCGACCTCTCGGAGCTCGACCGCGGCGACCGCGAGGAACCGTTGGCGCAGACAGGCGACAGACGATGGCTCTTGGCAGCAGGCGCCACGGCAGCAGGCGCGGGGACCGCCGGCCTCGGTCTGCACATCAAACGCAGCCAGAAACAAAACACGGACAGGCCGCACTAAATTAGCTAAGGAGACCCCATGGCATCAAAGAACCTTTTGCCCGTCGTCGCACTCTGCGGCGCGCTCGCAACCGGAACGCCCGTCGCCGCTTGGGCGACTCCCGTCATGGCAGACTCCTTACCAGCAGCTCTAAGCTCCGCACCAAATCCGTCGAGTGCCATTGCGTGTAAGCGTTTTTCGATCGCACAAGCCGCAATCTCAACCTCGGGATGCCTTCGTCGTAATACGGACGGCTCGATAGTCGTGGATATCAAGCGTTCGAACAAGGCAAACGGCTCCCAGGCGGGGTGCGCCGTCTGCACGTGGCGCTCGGTTGTGCTCGATGCGGATGGCGATCCATGCAATTTAGAGCTGCGCATCGACATCGCTTCGGTCGATGACTCGGCGAACGGAGCGAAGGTCGCCTTCGACGGTACGTTTTTTGAGAAAGGAGGCGGTATATGTCTGGGCTGCGCCGCCGCGAATGCAGATGATGCGCAGCCCACCCTCTCATTCACGGCATCGTTGCGGCTGACCAAAGCCGGTACCGATGCCATCGCGGCGGGAGAAGCGTCCCTGCTGTTCTACGCCGTCAGCACCAAAGACACAGACGCTCATTTCGAGAAGCCAGCCGGATCACTCAGCCTTACACGAGGGATAGAGGCAGGCCCTATTGAAATCGATGCCCACGCGCAAAGCAGGCAACGCATTCTTGCCGACCCGGCGCTTCTCGAAATGGAGTGGAACGGATCCGGAGCCATCGGAATTCTTCCTTCCGCGCTTGACGCCAAGACGCTCCCCTCAAACGACGAACCCATCAACGCAACCATACAAGAAGAGAGCGCGGACAAAGAAGCAGGTGCGGGCGACACGCCGTCGCCGACAAACAGCGTCCCAGCTTCTTTCGAAGCACCGAATGGGCCCGCTACCGATTCAAACGATCCCGAGCTCGCAGACAGTCTGGGGCTTGCTGATCCTCAAGAGATCGATGAAGGTAACTGCTGCGTGCTTGCCGCGCTCGACCACACAGAGGTCATCGACGCTGCGAACATCGAAGTTGCCGCCGCCAATCAGCCCGTCCGCAAGTCGGCTATCATCGCATTTCCCGAATCCATCGAAGTCGTCTTTTTGCCATCGGGCGAGGTCGTGGCCCCAACACTGCTCACCTTGTTGGGCGCCAAGAATACTCGAAACGAAATTAAAAAGGTCACGGTTGTCGACCCTGCAACCACCGCCAAGCTGCGTCTATACGCCGTTGCTCCAGACGGAGGCAAGACCTTGGAATTCGATGGTGACACACTCCTAGCCTGGCGACGTCTGGACATTATGCAAGACGTCTCGTATCAGATCGAACTCGAAGGGTTTGATCGTGCCCGCGATGCCAATATCATCGCCGCGGCTATTGAATCCCCGCAGCGGCTTATGACACTGCGCTTTGAATACTATCCCTATGTCCCGACAACCACCTGAGGCTTAAATGCTGCACATCATTCCTAACACCACTTATATAACGTATTAGATGAGTCGCGATGTGCCTCGCATTTCGTTCTGCTACGATTGCCACGTTGGCATCAATACAGGAGGGCTCATGCCGGGCTTGGGAACAATCATCAACGTTGTGCTTTTAGTTGCGGGCGGTCTTTTGGGATTAGCGGGCGGCCGCTTCATCACACCGCGCATCCAAGACACGCTCATGAAAGCATCGGGGCTGTGCGTCCTGTTTATCGGCCT
The DNA here is from genome assembly GCA_902470905.1 of uncultured Collinsella sp. Classification (GTDB taxonomy): domain Bacteria; phylum Actinomycetota; class Coriobacteriia; order Coriobacteriales; family Coriobacteriaceae; genus Collinsella. The sequence goes on from CABRIC010000001.1 coordinate 24,575, forward strand.
TGGCGGCACCATGCAAAAGATGCTCCTTATCGATGGGAAGGCGCTAGCGACCACCGGCACCACCATGCTCATCGTCTCATTTGCGCTCGGTTCGCTCATCGGCGAGGCCGTCAACTTGGAAGCCGCCATCGAGAACCTTGGCGAATGGCTCAAGCGCAAGACCGGCAGTGAGGGCGATAACGAGTTCACCAACGCTTTTGTCTCGACTTCACTCACCGTGTGTATCGGCGCCATGGCAATTGTGGGATCGATCCAGGACGGCCTGCTCGGCGACTGGTCAACGCTTGCCCTCAAGGGCGCACTGGACTGCATCATCGTCTGCACCATGACGGCGTCGCTCGGACGCGGCTGCATCTTCTCGGCCCTGCCCGTAGCCGTGTTCCAGGGGACGATCACGTTGTTTGCCGGCGCGCTCTCCCCCATCATGACCACAGCAGCCCTCGACAGCCTTTCGCTCGTAGGCTCCATGCTCATCTTCTGCGTCGGCGTCAACCTCATCCGTCCTCAGACCTTCCGCACGGCCAATATGCTCCCCTCCGTCGTCATCGCCGTCATCTACGCCCTCCTGTTCTAAATCTATCAACGCAGCGGTATCTCGAACACCTGTTTGATGCTGTGCTATGATATGAGGTCACCGTAGCTGCGTTCGAGAGGAGGAGCGGTGGCCGACCAGGACATCAAGATGCTCATCGAGCGCATTATGGCCGAGGCCCGGACCCATCAGTCTGCCCGCTTCTCACATGAAGTCTACGCAGACGAGCCGATTCTCAAAACCGGCCGACAGATGCAGAATTTCCTCCCCGACCAGTACCGTAAAATGCGCGAGATATCGCGCTGGCAGGATGACCCCAAGGGCGGTGCGGGCCGCTGGCTTTCGGAAGCCGAGCTTTTTTACCGCCAGGGCCTGCTGATGGCCGACTTTGAGGACGACTGTCCCTACAACGGCACCTTTAAGTCGTACTTTCCCACCTACAACGCCATGAGCGACCGGCAGCTGCGCGGCTACTTTACCTGGCGTGCCCAAGTGCGCCGCGGAACCGTCGAGGAAACGTCTACGTCCTTTGCCTTTCTGTATCTCTATGAGCTGATTTGCGGCATTGGCGTAGATGACCCGCTCGACGGTTTTAACAAGATCAAGGCCTTTTGGGATGTCTATCGCGCCTTCGAGCCCGGCATTGATCGGTTTGCACGCGTGTGGTTGCAGGATTACGCCGTATTCCATGGGCTCAACCCCAAGCTGCTCCGCGACTCTAAAACCGTCATGTTCGATAACGCCCTTATCGAGCTGCGGCGCGCGGCACGAGACCTTGTACCAGCACCGGCACCGTCCGGCCAGACCCCTAAGCGTCGCAAAACCTCCGAGCCCACGCTCCCCCTTCCGCCCGATGAGGTGCGCGAGGAGAGACTCATGGCCGCCATCAACGCCCTCTCCACGTACAACCTAAGTAACTCGCGGCTCGACCGCAGCCACCACCGCGATCTGCGCCACGTGGCGTGCGCCGTGTATGTCCGTATGGCGCGCTACTATGACACGCACCGAAAGACCGGCATCGTGGCGAGCTTATTTGGGGAGGAGACGGCCATGCCCTACACCATGTTTGCCTCGGCCGTATTCTTTGCGCCCGAGCGCCACGAGGACTGCGAATACCGCTTGAATCCCATCCATATCTACCGTTGCCAAAACGGCTTTTGGGAATGCATGCGTATCCACGGTAGTAGGCAAAAGAGCAGCAAGCTCGGTGAAATGATGCGCGCCTGCGACCAACGCCTGCGCCTGGCGCTGGACCCCGCCCATCCCCTTAAGGAAGAAAAGGTCCCCAAATATCTGGCCAAGATTATCGATGACGAGATTGTGGCATGGCTTTCGTGGGACGCCGCACACCAGCCCGTCAAGATCGATATCGATCTGAGTCAGCTGGGGCACATTCGGAGCGCCGCTGCGCAAACGCGCGAAGCGCTTTTGATCGACGAAGAGCGCGAGGACGACGCATCCGCAGAAGCCGAGGCAGCGGGCTCAGGGCAACCGGAAGCCGAGCCCGTAGCCGACGCGATTGTCGAACCGGTCGTGGCACCCATTCGGCAGGACTTGACCGACGAGCCGACCATATCCACCGAACAGTTTGGTGTCGTGGCACCGCTTCTTGCGCCGACGCCCGCGTTCGCAGCTGCTGCGCCCGCTGACGCCACAAACGAACTCGCGCCTGCCGCAAACGCCTATCTCAGCGCACTGCTCGAGCACAACGCAGTACAGGCGGAATCGGCGGTAGTGCAATCGGGGCAGAGCGAGGACATGCTCGTCGATACCATCAACGAGGCGCTCTTTGACCTGGTGGGCGACACCGTAATTGAATTTAGCGCGGCAGGGCCGCAGATTATTGAGGACTACGAAGCAGACGTGAGAGGATACCTAGACCATGAGTGATACCGCATCCGCAGCACCCCGCGTGCCCAAGCGCGTCGCTGCCGTCATTCTCAACTCGCTCAAGGGCGGCGTGGTCCCGCGCATCGGCCTTCCTTACATCACCGTAGGGCGCGAGGTCGAGATCCGCGCCCTGCTCACCGATCTGAGTCTCATTGCCGACGGTGGCGCAAGCTTCCGCTTTCTGGTCGGTCGCTACGGAGCCGGCAAGAGCTTTTTGCTCCAGACCATCCGCACGCACGCCATGGGCGAGGGATTCGTCGTCGCCGATGCCGACCTATCCCCTGAGCGCCGCCTGCAGGGCGGCCAGGGACAGGGCCTTGCCACCTACCGTGAGCTCATCCGTAACATATCGACTAAAACGCGCCCCGAGGGCGGTGCGCTCAACCTAATCCTCGATCGCTGGGTCGCCTCCTGTGCCGACGCCGACGAGTCTGCCGTCAATGCCCAACTGGCCCCGCTCGAGGAAATGGTCCACGGCTTCGACTTCACCCGCATGCTCCACCGCTACCGCGCGGCCGTATCCGAGGGCGACGAAGAAGCTATGAGCCGCGTGACCAAATGGATTCGCGGCGAATACCGCACCAAGAGTGAGGCACGCGCTGAGCTGGGCTCCTCGACCATCATCAGCGATGACGACTGGTACGACTACGTTAAGCTCATTGCACGCTTTTTGGTCTGCAGCGGCTACAAGGGTATGTTGGTGCTCATCGACGAGCTCGTGAATCTGTATAAGATTCCCAACGCCATCACGCGCCAGTACAACTACGAGAAGATCCTGACCATGTACAACGACACACTCCAGGGCAAGGCGCAGTACCTGGGCATGATCATGGGCGGCACGCCAACCTCCATCGAAGACCGCCGCCGCGGCGTGTTCTCCTACGAGGCCCTGCGCAGCCGACTCGCTCAAGGCCGCTTTGCACGCGAGGACCTTAAGGACATGCTCGCGCCCATCATCCGTCTGCAGCCACTCACCTACGAGGAGCTGCTGGTGCTGATCGAAAAACTCATGCAAATTCACGCCGGCTACTTTGGCTGGACGCCCACGCTGACCGAGAACGACTTGGTGGACTTCCTCAAGATCGAGTTCGGTCGTGTGGGAGCCGACACACATCTGACGCCGCGTGAAGTCATTCGCGACTTTATCGAGCTGCTCGACATCCTATGCCAGAACCCCGACGCCAACGTAGCCGAGCTGCTGCAAAGCGTCGGCGGCGACGCGTTGGCGCCGGCAGCCGCAACAGGCGACGCCGGCACCGCAGGCGGCGACCGCAACTTCGCCGAATTCACCATCTAACCTGCCAAAAAGGGACAGGTTTATTTTGGCAGGTTTTATCTGGGCAAACGCTGAGGCAGTAATGCAGCAAACCATTGCCAGCCGCGTTGAGAAGTTCGTATTTGAGGGGAGGTCCCGTGAACGCCTTTGACCGATATGCTCCGTTTATCCAAGACTTCATCTACTCCCACGATTGGGAGAGTCTACGCTCTATCCAGGTTGCGGCGGCAGATGCCATCTTTAACACGCAAGACAATGTGCTCCTGACGGCATCCACGGCTTCCGGCAAAACCGAGGCAGCCTTTTTTCCCATCCTGACCGAGTTTTGGGAGAGACCGCCCGCAAGCGTGGGCGCCCTCTACATTGGCCCCCTCAAGGCGCTCATCAATGACCAATTCGTCCGCCTCAACGACCTGTGCGGAGAAGCCGATATCCCTGTCTGGCACTGGCATGGCGATGTCTCGCAGTCGCACAAGGCTAAGCTCATCAAAAAACCGAGCGGCATCTTGCAGATTACGCCCGAGTCACTCGAGGCGCTCCTGATCCATAAGCACATGGCGATCCCTCGTATATTCTGCGACCTGCGCTATGTGGTTATCGACGAAGTCCATTCGCTCATGCGCGGCGACCGTGGCGGGCAGACGCTCTGCCTTATCGAGCGACTCTCACGCATGGCCGGCGTACAGCCTCGCCGCATTGGCCTTTCCGCTACCATCGGCGACCCCGAGCGCACGGGCGCCTTTCTCTCACAGGGAACGGGACGCGGCTGCGTTATCCCCCGTTTTGAGGAACCGCGCCGCGTGTGGCGCATCTCCATGGAGCACTTCTACAACTCGGGTCCCCAGGCACAGCAGCGGGAATTCGAGAGCATGGGTCCTCAAGAGGCCGAAGTGCTTGCGTGCGAGCGCATCGAGGCGGCGGCACCCGCGGCACTGCCCGCCGGCGCCCAAGACATGCGTCACAGCGGACAGCTCACACAAGAGGAACGCCGTCAACGTCGTGAGCGGGCACGGGGCAAGGCCACACCCAAGGACCGCCGAACTTCCTCGGGCCCCGAGGGCGAAGTCGACATCCCCCGAGCACCCGAACAGGCATTACTCAACCCCACCGACGCGGCGCCCGAAAACGCCGATCCCGGCATGGGCTATATCTTTGAACACACCCGCGGGCGCAAGTGCCTGGTCTTTGCCAACTCGCGCGAGGAGGCAGAGGCCGTGTGCTCCATGCTGCGCATCTACTGCGAGAGCCGGCACGAGCCCGACCGTTTTCTCATCCACCATGGCAATCTTTCGGCATCGCTGCGCGAGACGGCCGAGGAACTCATGCGCGACGAGGAGCAGGCGCAGACAACCGTCACCACCTCTACGCTGGAGCTCGGTATCGATATCGGCCGCCTGGAGCGCGCCTTCCAGATTGACGCGCCGTTTACCGTCAGCTCCTTTTTGCAGCGAATGGGCCGCACGGGACGCCGCGATCTTCCGCCCGAGATGTGGTTTGTCATGCGCGAGGAAGAGCCCGAGCCGCGCACGATGATGCCCGAGACCATTCCGTGGAAGCTCCTGCAAGGCATCGCGCTCGTACAACTCTATCGCGAGGAAAAATGGGTCGAGCCGCCCGAGCTCGATCGACTCCCCTACAGTCTGCTCTACCACCAGACCATGTCGACGCTTGCCAGTACCGGAGAGCTCACGCCGGCCGAACTTGCCCAGCGCGTGCTCACGCTCAGTTATTTCCATCGCGTCTCGGCCGATGACTATCGCGTGCTGCTGCGCCACCTCATCAAGATCGACCATATCCAGGTCACCGAGGGCGGTGGGCTCATTGTGGGCCTCGCGGGCGAACGCATCATCAACAACTTTAAGTTCTACGCCGTGTTCCAGGAAAACGAGGAGTTCACCGTCCGCAGCGAGTCGGCCGAGCTGGGCACAATCGTCAATCCCCCACCGCCCGGTGAGCGCATCGCCATCGCAGGCCATTGCTGGATTGTCGAGGAAGTGGACTGGAAGCGCCACACTGTCTTTGCCACGCAGGTCAAGGGCCGGGTGCCGGCCTACTTTGGCGACTGCCCCGGCGACATCAATACACACGTACTCGAGCGCATGCGCAAGGCGCTCAACGAGCACGCGACATATCCGTACCTCATGGGTAACGCACGGGCCCGCTTAGCGCAGGCTCGCCATACGGCCGAGATTTCGGGTGCGGGAACTAAGCCGCTCATCAACCTGGGTGGCGACACCTGGGTGCTTTTCCCCTGGTTGGGCAGCTACGCCTTTCTGGCGCTCGAACGTATGCTCAAGATTAAATGTGCCGCGGAGCTGGGCCTTCGCGGACTCGACCCATCGCGCCCGTACTTTATGCAGTTTGAGATGAAGGCCGACGAGGAGACGTTCTTTGAGGTGCTCGCCACCGAGGCCGAGAAGGACTTCAATCCCATCGAGCTCGTCTATCCCGGCGAGGTGCCTTATTTTGATCGCTACGACGAGTACGTTCCCGAGGAGCTCGTGCGCAAAGGCTTCGCCGAAGGCGTGCTCGACATCGAGGGCATGAAGCAGCGCGTCCTCAGCTGGCGCGACCACGCCTAAGGCCAGTCCTTTTTGGGACGGGGAGACTTACTTGTCGTGAAGGATGGTGCCGAGGAAGTCGGTGTCGAAGGGCACAGCTTCGGCAAAGGCGTAGTCGCCGTCGCTGGCGATGAGCAGATAATTCTCCTCGCCGCCGAACTCTGCATCGCCACAGGGGACCACCCAAGCATGGTCGAACACCTCAAGCGCCGTGGCGGCACAGTCGCGCAGGAACGTCACATCGCTCCCCTCGTTTGCGCTCACGATATTGGCCACGTAGATACCCCCGGGGTTCAGGCTGCCCCGCACCAGACGCAGCGCCTCAACGGTCGCCAGCCCGCGCACGGGCTCGGCACCGCCAAAGCAATCGCTCACGACCGCGTCGTAGCGACGATGGCCCACGCTCGTCACACCCAAATACGAGCGAGCCTCAGCGGTTATCACCCGCAGGCGATCGCCCGCCGCGCGCTCCAGCTCGTCTAGGTAGAACCAGCGGCGCGCCAGGCGCGTAACCTCGGCATCGTACTCAATGACGTCCATGCGCAAGCTCTCGTGCGACATCAGCGCGAACTTGGGATAGGCAAACCCGCCGCCGCCCAGCATAAGCATGCGGTCGATACCGTGACCGTAAGCGTCGCGCATCGCATCCTCGGCCTCAAACACGTCGTCAAACGAACGATAGTACGTAAAGACGGGCTCCGCCCAACGCTCGCCAACGTAGCTTGCACTTTGGTAGACGCCGCCTTGTACCAATACGCGGACTTCGTCGCCGCCCTCGTCGTGCACGCGCTTCACACGCGCCAACCCATTGCGGGTTCGCGCAACCTGCAGACAGGCAGCACGAACAGCGACGGCGGCCGCACCAAGCGCCGCGGCTCCCAGAGCAACGCCGGCAACGACGCCGGCAGAAACACTCGGCTTGTTCATCTAGAGCTCCTTTTGCAGATAAAGGCCATAGTCATAAAATCCAAGATGGCGATAGTACTCGCGCGTACCAATCGCACTGATCACGTTGATGCGCGCATAGCCCGCGTCCCGAGCAATATGGCACGCACGCTCCACCAGCGACCGTCCCAATCCATGGTGCTGGGCTGCCTGGCCTTGATCCCCCACGCGCGCCGCCATGCCATACACGTGTACCTCGCGAATCATCGCCTCGTCCGGCATCGTCGGCAACTCGTCCGCATGTGCGGCAACAAAAGCGCGAACGGGCAGCGACAGACGCAAAAAGCCGGCGATCTTGCCTTCGGACGTCACCCACTGCAAAAAGCGTTCACGCGTCACCGGCGTCTCGTAAGCGACCTCATCAAGAGACAGTTCATCCAGGTCGGCACCCGCGGTACTGATCTCGCGATAGCGAATCTCGCGCACCGTCGCACCGTCACCCCGAGCAGCCAGGCGGTTCTCAACGAGCTGACGCAGGTTGGGCTTCTTGTTGCCCACCATGATGTCGTCGGAGCTAAAGTCGCGGATCATGCGGCTGATGCGGCAGAACGCCGGCGTCACCACGATGTCGTCGGCCAGCACATCGAGCAGTTCTTCCTCGGTATAGGGGCGCCAATCGCCGCGCTCATAGCGGCCCACCAGACGCGAGCCCTCGATGAGCGCGCACGGGTAGACCTTGACCTCGTCGGGCATAAAGGCCCCCTCGGTCATAAAGCGCTCGTAGTCGCGCTTGTCCCCCTCGGGCGTGGCGCCCAGCAAGTTGAGCATAAAATGCGCGTGGATCTTAAAGCCAAACAGACGCGCAAGCGAAAACGCCCGCTCGATCTGAGCCACCGAAATGCGACGCTCGTTGATATCGAGCAGGTGCTGGTTGAGGCTCTGGATGCCCATCTGAATCTTGGTGCAACCCAGGCGGCGGATAAGCGTGAGCGCCTGGGGCGTCACGGCATCGGGGCGCGTCTCAATGACGAGCCCCACCACGCGATGCTTCGCCGTCTCGTTGATGCGCTGCTGGCGCTCAAGCTCCTCCATCGTTGCCGTCTGCCACTCGGCGACCTCGCCCCACGGCGTGCCGGGGCCGTACAGACGACGCACCGCGCGGTTATAGCCACCCACGGCAGCATCCACACGCCCCTGCTCGTCGGCAACACCGTTCGCAAGCTCGGCCTCGTCGGTCGCAATACCGGCAGCCCGATAGCGCTCACGGCGCTCTGTTACCACCGGCGGCAGGGCATCGGCGGGAGCGTCATCAAGCAGGCGCCCCGCCTCGGCACGACTGATGCCCGGACGCGCCAACATGGGGTTGGCCGCCACGCCGGCGACGGCATCGTCATTGAGCGCGCGGAAGAGCTCCGACATAAACCATGTCTGATAGCCTTCCGGATAGTCGCTCCAGGTACCGCCAAGCACGATGAGCTCGATCTTATCGGTCGCATGACCCATCTGCGAAAGCGCGGTCAGACGAGCGCTCACCTGCAGATACGGGTCAAAGCAATTTTGCTCCGCACGGGCGCATGCCGGCTCGGCGTGCAGATAGCTCTTGGGCATGCGCAGGTCGTTGGGGCAAAACAGGCAATCGCCCGAGCATGGCCAGGGTTTGGTGATGACGGTAATGGTCGCCACGCCCGAAGCCGTGCGGCGCGGCTTCATCCTCAGCACCCGCAGCAGCTGGCGTTCCAGCTCGGCATCGACATTCCACCCAGCCCACCGAGCCGGCTCCTCACGTTTCACCCGCTGGTAGAACGGCAGCAGACGGCGCTTGGCCAAATCGCGTTTGTCGGCACCCTCGCGGCGCGCCTCGGCATGTATCAGTTTGACGAGCGCCTTGTCGTCCACGGTCTCGCCGCGACGCAGAGCCTCGAGTATGTTCAAGATAATCTGTTCCATGCCCCCATTGTAAAGGCAAAGGCGCCGGAGCCGATCTCGGCTTCGGCGCCTTCATCAAACAGCGCGTCTATATCTTCGCCTAGGCTTTCGTCTGCCTCACTACTCCGAATCAAACGACATGTCGCCCGAATCGACTTCAAAACTATACACAGCAGACTTATCGCCGTTATCGAATTCAGGATTCAAAATGGTCTCGCCGTCGTAGTCAAGCGGAAGGAAATCGCTCTCGAAGTCGCCGCTGCCCAAGGTGAGGCTCGCCTTAAAGCCCGTAGAGTTCGGAACCGTCATCTCCACATCGCCCGAGCCCACGCTCACGTCCATCGACTTCGCGGGGGCCTGGTAGAGCTCGAACGTTACATCGCCCGACCCGACCTCGGCATTCAGAGTGTCGGTCACGGTGCCCGCAAACTCTACATCTCCCGCACCCAGGAAAAGGTCGAAACCATCACAGGTGACACCGGCAATCTGCAGATCGCCCGAGCCCACGTGCGCGTTGACTCCCTTCAGATGTTCGGCAACACGGCGCGGCAGCTCAACCGTAACCGAACGGTCAATTGCCTTACCGTCATCACTTCCAAACTGAGAAACCTTGAGCGTCGAGTCCTCGACGGATGCGATGTTTTGCATCGCGGCCTTAGAGGCATCCATACCCTTGGCAACGCGCCCCCGCTCGATAACGCGAGCCTTGTTGCCATCAACAACCTTGACGTCCACCGAAGCCGCATTGATATCGAAATCGAGGTAGCGGAACTCATCGGCATCAAAAGTCATGCTCGAAAGTTGCTGAGGCCGAGCGGAATAGCTGCCGTCGTCCAAGAGATCGTCATCGTCAAACATATCGTCAAAATCAGACAAATGGCCAGACAGAATACCGGTCGTACGCACCATATCGGAATGAGCCAATAGCCGCGAAATACCAAAGACAAGTCCGATGATGAGCACAAACGCTCCGATGCCAACGCCCAAGCGTACCTTGGATTCATGCGAAAGCTTCATCATTCATCACCCTCTTTGGCGATCGGGTCAGCGGTAGTCGCGGTAGCCACGCCAGCATCAACCGAAGCGGAAACATTCTGAGCCCTAGCGACCGCCGATGCCGGACCAACCTGAATATCCCCGCGTGCCCAATCACCATCGAGCGCACGCGCCACCCAGTGATAGATGGGAATCGTGAAGAAGATCAGCGCGGCAAAGGGGCCAGCACCAAACAGGACCATCAGCAAAAAGAACAGCAGCCAGCACACGGCCCAATACGGGAACGACTGGAACGGGCCCTTCACCGGAGTCGAGCCAACTGCGCCGCCACTCGTCACCTGCGCCGTAGCAGCATTGGCGGCCTGCGCACTCCAGCTTGCCGCTTGTGCCGCCTTGGCCGCAGCATCACTCGCCTGTGTTGCCGCCTCGGTGGCGCGCGCCGCCGCCTCATGGGTGCGGGCACGTTCCGCCGCCTCGGCCTCGCGCTGACGGGCGCGGTCCTCGTTCTCAAACTCGATATCGTCCTCGATCTCGTCGCTCGGATTGAGCAGCTCGTCCAGGCTCACGCCATAGAGCTTGGCGAGCGAGATCAAGTTCTCAGTATCGGGCGAGCTCTCCGCGCGCTCCCATTTACTGACCGCCTGGCGCGACAGCCCCAGCTTTCGCGCCAGCCCTTCTTGGCTAAAGCCCTTGCTGCGGCGAAGGTCGGCGAGCCGCTGCGCAGTTTCTACATTCATGGTTCCTCCTATGTGATGCCAGCCGTGCCGCCGGACCGTTTTTGTTCTTAAGGCGCCTTGCACAGTTAAAAATCTATCCGCCACTGCCAAAAGCATGCCACCTATTCTAGTGAGATTTTTGACAACCGCCGGTTGCGGGTACATATGAGCTGCGGAAATGTGTCCAAACAAAGCAATGGCACCTAGCTCGGTTGTCCCCGTTGCGGCGTTAACGGTAGTATGGTCGTACTGTTTATTTCGCACCGCCAACGGAGGGAGTTCCGCGCCGTGAACCGCGATTTCGCCTCATCGCTCATCCAGCTCAACAACACGTTCTATCGCGAGCACTCCGCCTCCTTCTCCGATACGCGCCAGGCCCCGTGGCCCGGCTGGGTTCGCACCATGGACATCGCGCTCGAACAGCTCAACGTCGCCACGATCGAGCATCCCGTCCGCATCTTCGATCTTGCCTGCGGCAATATGCGATTCGAGAACTTTGCCGCCGGCGGCGCACTTGCCGCCAAGGGCGTCGACGGCGCAAACCCCTCGGCAGACGCCAGCTGTCCGTTTGAGTTCTATGGCGTCGACTCGTGCCAAGACCTGGCCATCGATGCACGCGGTCACGCCCTGCGCATTCCCAACCTGCACTTCCAGGAACTCGACGTGCTCGATGCCCTCATGAAGCTCAACCCCGCCGAGACGCCCGACGTGCTTTTCGACGCCCCGCTCGCCGATATCTCGGTCTGCTTTGGCTTTATGCACCACGTGCCGTCGTGCGAGTACCGCGTACGCGTGCTCGACGCCCTGGTGCGGCAAACGAGCCCGGGCGGCATCATCGCCATCAGCTTTTGGGAGTTTATGAACGACGAGCGCATGGCGCGCAAGGCCGTTCGAGCCGAAGCCCGCGCCGAGCTCACCCCGCCGTTTGAGGGTTACGATTCCGCGCAGTTTGAAGCCGGCGACCACCTCATTGGCTGGCAAAACGACCGCCACGCCTACCGCTATTGTCATCACTTTGACGATCAGCAGATCACCGACCTGGTGCGCGGCGTCCGTACGTTCTACAAGAGCGGCGAGGTTCCCGTGCGCGAGCTTGAGCGCTTCCATGCCGACGGTCGCAGCGGCGAGCTCAACCGCTATGTGATTCTCAAGCGCCTGTAGGCATCGACGACTCGCCGCCGAGCCGCACCGCATCTTCCGGGCAAACTATGCCCGCCCTTTTTCAATCCATTGACGGAACGTGCAGCTATGCGTTCCATACTTATGACCAAGGAGCCTCATGAGAGCCGTCCACGTTCGCACGCCTAAGAACTTTGTGCTCGAAGAGCGCCTGGAGCGCTACGCCGATGCGATCGAGACGAACCCCGAGGCCTATGCCGGAGATTGGCGCGCGGCTTGCGCGCCAGTTGGCAGCGTCTCGTTCACCCGCCTTCATCTGGATCTGGGCTGCGGCAAGGGCACCTATCTGGTTGAGCGAGCTCGCCGTGAACCCAACACGCTCTTTATCGGTATGGACCAGGAGCCCATCTGCATTGCCTATGCCGCGCAGAAGATCTGCGAGCAGGAGCTGTCCAATGCACTCGTCCTGCCCCGAGGCGCCGCATCGCTGCCGCAGCTGTTTGCCGCAGGCGAGCTCGATGCCATCACCATCAACTTTCCCACGCCGCAGCCCAAGGCCAAGTACGCCAAAAAACGACTCGTCCATGTCGACCATCTGATGCTCTACCGCCCGCTCTTTGCAGCCGGCGCCACCGTCACGCTGCGAACCGACAGCAAGCCATTGCGCGACTATGCCCTGGGGCAGTTTGCCGCGGCCGGCTACGACACACTTTGGGTAAGTGACGACGTTCGCCGCGACCATCCCGAGCATCCCGAGACCGAGTACGAGTGCCGCACGCGCGAGATGGGTGCCGCCGTCTATGGCATTTGTGCCACACCCGGCGCGCAGCCAACCGACGAACAGCTCGCGGCGGGCCGCGCGCAGGAGCAAAGCCTTGCCTGCTACCTGCCCGACAACCTCGATGAGCTCACCTATATACCTCTGGGCATGGAAGAGGCCGTCGAGAACTTTAGAAACCGCGCCCGCAAAGGCAAGAAGCGCCTGCCGCAAGAGTCCTAGGGGCTTCTGATGGTCGCGGCGTCGGCAAACAAGCGCAAATAGGCACCAGCGAACGGCCCTCAAGCCTAAGTGAGTAGACTTTTTTGCAATCGCCAAGCACATCCCGCATAGCGAAAACTAAAACCGCAGGTAGAACCCTTGCGCAAAAGCTATGTGCTCGCGACATTGCAAAAAGTCTACTCACTTAGCTAGCGACTACACTAAACGGCTGGGCAGAACGCCCATTTCCTGCATTTTCTCGCGCGCTGGCACCCCGCGCCGCTGCTACGCCATAATAGTTGGCGGACAAACGGCGAGAGAAAGCAACCACATGGCACAGACCACGACAGATACTTCCGCCAGCACCGTTTCTGGCGCCGGCGCCGCCAGCTCGTTCTCGGGCGGCACGGGAACCGAAGCCGAATTCGGCTCGCTCGGCGCGCTCTCCCCCACCTGGTGGGAGCCCGAGGACGGCAGCGAGCCCGAACCGTGGCTCACGCCCGATCAGGCCTTCGAGCGCTTCTTTGAATGGACGAGCGATCGCGGTATTGAGCTGTGGGACCACCAGGAAGAGGCCCTCATGGATCTAGCCGCCGGTGACCATGTCATTTTGGGAACACCGACCGGATCGGGCAAGTCGCTTGTCGCGCTGGGCATGCTCTTTATGGGCATGGCACAGGGCAAGCGCTGCTACTACACGGCTCCTATCAAGGCTCTGGTCAGCGAAAAGTTCTTCGATCTGGTACAGGTACTCGGCCGCGATAACGTTGGCATGATCACCGGCGACACGCATATCAACACCAAGGCTCCCGTCATCTGCTGCACGGCCGAAATCCTTGCCAACGATGCGCTGCGCGAGGGCGAGGATGCCGATGTGGGCTGCGTGGCCATGGACGAGTTCCACTACTTTGCCGACCCCGACCGCGGCTGGGCCTGGCAGGTGCCGCTGCTCACCCTGCCCCACACGCAGTTTATGCTCATGAGCGCCACACTTGGCGATGTCACTGCAATCGCCGCCTCTCTCGAAGAGCACACCGGTGCTACCTGCGACTTGGTCGTCGATGCCCCGCGCCCCGTGCCGCTGAGCTACGACTACGTGACGACCTCGCTCGAGGGCACGGTCGAGCTCGCCATGCGCCGTGGAGAGGCCCCGCTCTATATCGTGCACTTTAGCCAGGACGCCGCCCTTGCGACGGCGCAGTCGCTTGCCAATTTCGGCATCGCCAGCAAAGAGCAGCGCGAAGCCATCAAGGAAGCCGCCAAAGGCACGAGCTTCTCCACGGCTTTCGGCAAGATCCTCAAGCGCTTGCTCGGCTGTGGCGTCGGCGTGCACCACGCCGGTATGCTGCCGCGCTATCGTCTGCTGGTCGAGCGCTTGGCGCAGCAGGGCCTACTGCCCGTCATTTGCGGCACCGACACGCTCGGCGTTGGCATCAACGTACCCATCCATACCGTGGTGCTCACCGCGCTCACCAAGTTCGATGGCTACAAGATGCGTCGCCTGCGCGCCCGTGAGTTCCATCAGATCGCTGGTCGCGCCGGGCGCTCGGGCTTTGACACCGAGGGCATGGTGATCGCCGAGGCCCCGGAGCACGAGATCGAGAACGCAAAGCTCATGGCCAAGGCGGGCGACGACCCCAAGAAGCTCCGTAAAATTAAAAAGAAAAAGGCCCCCGAGGGCTTTGTCACATGGAACAAGCAGACCTTTGAGCGCCTGATCGAGACGCAGCCCGAGACACTCAAGCCACGCCTGCGTATCACGCACTCCATGGTGATTAGCGTGGTCGAGCAGGGCGGCGATGCCCGAGTCCGCGTACACGACCTCATCGAGACGAGTCTGCAGACTCCCGAGGAAAAGGCAAAGCTCGAGGTTCGTGCCGACGAAATCTTCGCCACGCTCATCGATTCCGGCGTCGTCGTTCGCACCGAGGTGCCGCCCGCGCCTGACGCTCCGGCTGACGCCGCACCAGACATCGACTATGCGCTGACGGTCGATCTGCCCGAGGACTTTGCGCTCGACCAGCCGCTCTCGCCGTTTTTGCTTGCCGCGCTGGAGCTGCTCGACCCCGAGAGTGAGACCTATACCATGGATCTGATCTCGATGGTCGAGGCAACGCTCGAGGACCCCAAGCAGGTATTGCGCGCACAGGAGCGCGCCGCGCGCGACCACGCGATGGCCGAAATGAAGGCTGACGGCGTCGATTATGAGGAACGCCTGGAGCGCATCCAGGATGTCACCTACGAAAAGCCGCTCGAGGACTTGCTCGATGCCGCCTTCGACAAGTACTGCCAGGAAGTACCCTGGGCCAACGACTATCAGCTCTCGCCCAAGAGCGTCCTGCGCGATATGTTGGAGAGCGCGAGCGATTTTAAGGGTTACATTCAAAAGCTCGGCATCGCCCGCTCCGAGGGCATTTTGCTGCGCTACCTGGCAGAGGCCTACCGCTCGCTCGACCGCACCGTGCCCATCGAGAAGCGTGACGAGCGCCTACGCGACATTATCTCGTGGCTGGGCTTTGTGGTGCGCTCGGTAGACTCGAGCCTGGTGGACGAGTGGGAGAATGCCGGCAACCCAGCAGCCCTCGACGCCGCGCCGCCGCAGGGCATCGACGAGGTCGTGGCGGACCGTCGCGGCTGCACGCTGTTGGTGCGCAACGCGCTCTTCCGCCGCGTGACCCTTGCCGCCCGCGAGCACATTCGCGACTTGGGCGAGCTCGACGACGACTGGGGCATGAGCGAGATCCGCTGGCAAAAAGCACTCGACGCTTACCACGAGCAGCACGAGGAAATCCTCACCGACGGAGATGCCCGCAGCGCCGCGATGTTTTCCATCGACGAGTCCGACGAGAAGACCGCGCACGTATGGCACGTGCACCAGATCTTTGCCGACGAGGATGGCGACCACGATTTTGGCATCATGGGCGATGTCGATCTGGACGCCACGCAAGACGGCGGCGAGGTCATCTTCAAAAACTACCGCGTCGGCTTTATCGAGGACCTGCTCGAGGACTAGCCGTACATACTGGAACGAAATGAAGTGGGGCCGCTGGCAACATCGCCAGCGGCCCCACTTTTGCACTATATGCTATGCCTTACTCGGCATCCTCGACCTCATATGAATCCGCCTCGGCGGGCTCATCGTTTGTCTCCGTCGCAGCCCCGCGCGCCTCGTCAAACGCCGCCTTCATGGTCTTGTTACCCCAGGTGAGCTTGCGAATGGTAAGATCGTCGGCCTTCTTGTTGGCCAGGCGCAGATTGTTCTCGGAGGACAGCAACGCCTCCTTGGTTTTCTGCAAATGGCTAATCGTCTTGTCGATCTCATCGATCGCCGTTTGAAACTTGCGGCTCGCGATCTCGTAGTTGCGACCGAAATCATTCTTGAACTTTTCCATCTTGGCTTCGAAGTTCGTAACGTCGATATTCTGCTGTTTGTACTCCGCCAGCTCCTGCTTATAGCGAAGCGAACCCATGGCGGCGTTGCGAAGAAGCGTGATCATGGGAATAAAGAACTGTGGGCGAATCACGTACATCTTCTCGTAGCGATAGCTCACGTCCACGATGCCGGCATTGTAAAGCTCGCTCTCGGGCTCGAGCAGCGTGCAGAGCACTGCATACTCACAGCCCTTCTGGCGACGATCGTGGTCGAGCTTCTTAAAGAAGTCCTCGTTCTTGTGCTTGGTCGCAGTCTCGTCGTTCTCGTTTTTCATCTCGAACATAATCGAAATGACCTCGTTGCCGCTCGCGTCGCACTCGCGGAAGATAAAGTCGCCCTTGGTGCCCTCGGACGCATCGTTATCTTTCTCAAAGTACGCGTTAGGAAACGCCGTCATGCGTAGGCGGTTAAACTCGGTCTCGCAGTGCTGCTCGAGCGACTCGCCCACCATCTTGGTGGACAGGCGGATCTTCATTTCCTTAAGGCGCTCAATCTCTTCGTCCTTGTAGCGGATCAACTCGTCGCTCACGCGCTTGGCCTGCGCGAGCTCAAGCTCGTGGGCTGCCTTGGCCTGTTCCTCACGCGAATCGCGCACCGCCAGCTCACTCGTCAGCTTGGCACGTGCCTCATCGCGCTCTCGCTCCGCCGCGGCGACCGCCTCCGATAGGTTCATTTTGGCCGTCAGCTCCTGCTCGCGCAGCTGGGCACGCAGGCCCTCGGCCTCTTGCTCGGACTGAGCCTTTGCGGCGGAAAACTTCTCTTGCACCTTCGCGCGATAGTCAGCAAGCGCGCGCTCGGCCTCGCTGCGAGCGGCATCGAGCTCACGCTGCGACTCTGCCGCGGCAGCGGCAAGCGCCATCTCCTGGGCCTTGTCCGCCGCGGCAAGCCTGGCCTGCAGCTCGGCAATCTGAGCGTCGCGTGCAGCTAAATCGTTTTGAGCAGCGTTGCGCGCCGCCGACTCGGCAAGCTTTGCTTCGTCATCTTTGCGCCCAAGCTGCGCACGCAGGCTATCAATCTCACGCTGGAGTTCGGCATTCTCTTTTTGAGCATTGGCTCGTGCCTCAACCGCCGCGCGCTGGCTTGCACTCTCGCGCTCTGCGGCAGCGCCCTCGAGCTTAGCGCGCAGCTCGGCAAGCTCAGCATCGCGCTTGGCAACCTCTTGCGCCAGTTTCTGATCCGCAGTGTTCTTCTGCTCGACAAGCTGAGCATTGCGCTGAGACTCTGCCTGTTGCAAGGCAGCCGTCGAACGCGAGCGCTCAAGCTCCAGCGCCTGCTCACCCTCACGCTGGACTGCCTTCACACGCTCATCCAGGTCGCGCGAGAACTCGGCATCGCGCACCTGCTTGACGATATCCGCATAGCCGGATGCATCGACCTTAAAAACTTCGCCGCAATGCGGGCACTTGATCTCGTTCATAGCAGCTCCTCGATGGACGCAAATATCAACCGGCTACACTCTACCGCGCCGCGCGGACAAAAAAGGCGCCGCCGCCATAATGGCAACGGCGCCAGAACCACCACAAAGGTGCCTGTCCCCTTTGTGGTGGTTTGTGTGGTGGTTCGAGCATTACAGTCCAAAGAAGCCCAGGATTTGATCCCGACTTACGGGCTTGTACTTGTTGGCATCGAGACCGACATCGTAGCGAAAGATAGGGCGTTCGCGGTCGCGGTTGCGCACGTTGGTGCGGTCTCCTCTGCTGTGGATATGCCCGTGTAGCATGATGGCGCCACGCGCCTTACCATTCCAGCTGAGCATGGGGTAATGGCTCATCACCAGACGATGGCCCTTGGCATAGCCGGGAGCAATCTCCAGGTAATCGCGCACGTCTTCCCAAATCTGCGGGGTGTCGGGATCTTCCCAGTCGCCGTCATGGTTACCGCGGATGAGCGTCACGTTCTGGCATTCGATACGCTCGCGCAGGCGCACCGCCTCCGCCAGGGGCAAACGATAGGTAAAGTCACCCAGAATATAGAGGCGGTCGTCCGCAGCCACGCACTCATTGATGGCATCGATGACCTTGCGGTTCATCTCCTCGACCGAATCAAACGGCCGATCCATGTCGTGCAAGATATTCGTATCGCCCAGGTGCAGGTCGGCGGTAAACCACATCATCGTCTGTGTCCTCATTTCGCAACGCGTCTAACACGTGCCTAGTATACAGACGCTCTGGCGCGTCGGTTAGCCAAAGAGCCCGCCGAACAGTCCGTGGCGGCGCTTGTCTTGCTTTTTCGAAGCGTCACCCTGAGTTTTCTTGTCCTGCCGTTTCCTACGGCCCTGCTCCAACTCATCGTCATCGAGTAGCATATCCCACCCAAACGGATCGTCTGTCAGATCGAACAGGTCATCGTCATCAAACATGGCAGTCTCCCATACCGATTAGCGAGCATCCACCACATAGAGCCCAACGCGCACCTGATGCCACGGGCTGCGCTCGGGAGCAACCTGTTGCACGCGGGCCTCAAATACGTCCTCGTGGCCGTAATACATCATCAAGGACAGCGGGCCGACCTCGTTTCCCGGAACATAGCCAAGCTTGGTGTTGCCGTAATAGATCGCAACCGCCTCAGGGTCATGGGGATTATCGCGCTCGGCACACAGCGTCAGCTTATCGCCCGCTTTAAGATCGCCCAGGACCAAGGCGCCATCGGCATACTGAAATCCTGCAATGTGAAATGACAGAAGAACACGTGAAGGCTCGTACATAGCAGCTCCTCTAACAGCCGGATAAACCGGTGTGTAACCTTATTGAGAAGTCTACGGTCCCGTGCGGACACAAATACATCCTGCCTGCGTCCTTCAATCGTTTGCCTCAACGCTTGCGCGACAGAACGCTTGCAGATAAGATAGGAACACGGATGGCACCCGTTGCCGCGGGTCTTGCCAACTCCGATACACGTTTTCATCGTGAGAAGTGGCCGTCTTCGCTTACGCGGGGGCGGCTATTTCATTCGGCCGATAAACAGACCGAGTTCGATAGCCGCAATCAACAACGCCAATAACGAAATAACATCGCTTACGTTCATACCAAATCCCTTCTAAAGGGAGTTGGCCCATCCGTGCTCCATAACAGTAGTCTAACGCAAAATGCAGGTAATAGGAACACTTGTTCGTATTACCTGCGCCCTTTTCTAATGCACAAACATGCGCACGAACTTGTGCTTCCAGCTTGCGTAGGGCGCATACCGAAACGGCACGTCCAGCCAAGTTGCCTTGTTCACGATACTCTTCTTGTGGCTAAACGTATCGAAGCTCTCGCGTCCATGGTACTGCCCCATACCGCTCGCGCCCATGCCGCCAAAGCCCATATGGCTCGTAGCCAAGTGCATGATCGTGTCGTTGACACAGCCACCGCCAAAGGGCACGTAACGCACGAAGCGCTGCTGAACTGCGCGATCCTGACTAAAGATATACAGGGCCAGCGGCGTCGGACGATCCGTAATAAACGCTTCGGCCTCGTCTAGGCTCTCAAACGTCAGCACCGGCAAGATGGGACCGAAGATCTCCTCCTGCATCACGGCGTCATCGGGGGTCACGCCGTCCAAAATTGTCGGCTCGATCTTCAGCGAAGTCTCCCGCGCGGTGCCTCCAAGCACGACCTTATCGGGATCGATCAGCCCGCGCACGCGCGCAAAATGCTTGGCGTTGACGATATGCCCGTAATCCTCGTTATCGAGCGGATGCTCACCAAACATACGGCGGACCTCTTCCTTGATGAGGCCCAGCAGCTCGTCGTGCACGCGCGTATCGACCAGCAGGTAGTCGGGCGCCACGCAGGTCTGCCCCACGTTGAGCCATTTGCCAAAGGCGATGCGCCGTGCCGCGACCTTCAAGTTTGCCGTCGCATCCACGATGCAGGGGCTCTTGCCGCCCAGCTCAAGCGTCACGGGCGTGAGGTTTTTACTCGCGCGCTCCATAACGAGCTTGCCGACCGAAACGCTACCGGTAAAGAAGATCTTGTCCCAGCACTCATCGAGCAGCGCTTCGTTTTCGGCGCGCCCGCCCTCGACAACCGTCACCAGGCACGGATCAAATGCCTCTTCACAGATTTGCTTGAGCACCGCACTCGATGCCGGAGCATAGGCACTCGGCTTGATGACCACGGTATTGCCCGCGGCAAGGGCGCCGGCGAGCGGCTCGAGTGTTAGCAAAAACGGGTAGTTCCACGGAGCCATGATGAGCGTGACGCCATAGGGCACGGCTTGCGTTTTGCACACACTCACGGCGTTGGCAAGGTCACACGGACGCAGGCGCGGACGACTCCATCGAGCCACGTGAGCGATCTGATGACGAATCTCGGAAAGCGACGTGCCGATCTCGCACATATATGCCTCGTCATGCGACTTTCCCAAATCGGTCTTGAGTGCATGGGCAATATCGGCCTCGTGCGCCCGTACCGCATCGCGTAAACTCACGAGCGCGCGACGTCGGGCATCAACATCAAACGTAGCGTGCGTTTTAAAGTAAGTGCGCTGATCGCCGACGATGCGCGCAATTTCCTCGGTGTTCATGGCACCCTCCTAGTTCTCGTCCTCAAACATACCACCCGCGACGACCTCGTACATACGCTCGAGCTCCAAGCGGTCCATCAAAAGCGGAACGGGGTACAGCGGATTGGCCTCGGCATCGGCATGCGCCGCCATCTCGGGAATGTCGGAGCGGCGAATGCCCGAGACATATTTGGGGATTCCCAGGATCTCGTTCATGCGGTCGACCCAATCGATAAAGGCCTCGGCCGCAAGACTATCCTGCGCGGTAGCCGGCGCAATGCCCGCCATGCGAGCAAGATCGGCAAGCTTGGGGGCGGCGGCGTCACCATAAGCGCGAAGCATGTGCGGCAGGATGATCGCGTTGGCCAAACCGTGCGGAATTCCGTATCGGCCGCCCAGACTGTGCGCGATGGCATGCACATATCCGACATAGGAGCGGGTAAACGCAACGCCCGCCTTATACGCCGCCGAAAGCATATTGCGACGAGCGCGCATGTCGTCACCATGCTCATAGGCCTCGAGCAAATTGTCGTGGATAAGCTGCACCGCCTGTCGCGCCATCTTGCGCGTATAGGGCGTGGTGCTTCGCCCGATAAAGGCCTCAACGGCATGCGTCAGGGCGTCCATGCCCGTCTGCCCCGTAATGGAAGCGGGCAAGCCGCACGTAAACTCGGGGTCGTGGACTGCAAAACGCGGGATGAGCACAAAGTCGTTAATGGGGTATTTGTAGTGCGTCCCGTCATCGGTAATTACCGCCGCAAGCGTGACTTCGCTTCCCGTACCGGCGGTAGTGGGAACGGCGATGAGCAGCGGCAGGCGACGATGAATCCGCAGCAGGCCGCGCATCTTGTTGATGGGCTTGTTTGGCTACGCAATGCGTGCGCCCACGCCCTTGGCACAGTCCATGGCCGAGCCACCGCCAAAGCCGATAATGGCCTGGCAGGCGCTCTCTCGATACAGGGACGCCGCTTCTTCCACGTTTGAAACCGTGGGGTTTGCACGCGTTTCGGCATAGACCGTAATGCCAATCCCCCTGGATGCGAGCGCCGTCTCGAGCGGTGCCGTGAGCCCCAGACGGGTAATGCCGGGATCCGTCACGATAAGGACCTTCTGGATCGAGCGCTTTTGAAGCACCGCGGGCACATCCTCGGCATGCTCTAAAATGCGCGGCTCGGTATAGGGCAGGATCGGCAATGCAATGCGAAAAACCGTCTGATATGTTCGGCACCAGGCACGACGGGCTAGATGCATAAAGGAAACTCCTTCATTTGTTGATAGGTCAACATTTGCTCGCCCGATTGTACTCAGCGGCGGTCAAAGACGGCCTGCCAATCGTTAATCAATCAACATCTTCATATCTCAAAATTGTTTTATTAAAAATCATTCCTAATAGGCTTCACATTTGGTTGCATTTATGGATAATAGAACTCGTCAAGACGCACGTCCGGAGAGGGCCCTTACGGGACCGGACGAGCGCGCAATCGCCATCGATCGAAAGGATCGAATCATGAAGTTTGTTTGCCCCGTTTGCGGTTATGTGGAAGAGTTCGACGGCGACCAGCTGCCCGAGGATTTTAAGTGCCCCCAGTGCGGCGTTCCCGGTTCTCGTTTCCTGAAGCAGGAGGAGGGCCAGCTCGAGTGGGCCGCCGAGCACGTCGTGGGCGTCGCCAAGATGGAGGGTGTCTCTGAGGACATCGTTGCCGACCTGCGCGCCAACTTTGAGGGCGAGTGCTCTGAGGTCGGTATGTACCTGGCCATGGCTCGCGTCGCTCATCGCGAGGGCTATCCCGAGATCGGCCTGTACTGGGAAAAGGCTGCCCACGAGGAGGCCGAGCATGCCGCCAAGTTCGCCGAGCTCCTGGGCGAGGTCGTGACCGACTCCACCAAGAAGAACCTCGAGATGCGCGTTGAGGCCGAGAACGGCGCCACCGCCGGCAAGACCGATCTTGCCAAGCGTGCCAAGGCCGCCGGCCTCGATGCCATCCACGACACCGTGCACGAGATGGCTCGCGACGAGGCCCGCCACGGCAAGGCTTTCGCCGGCCTGCTCAAGCGCTACTTTGGCTAAGCCAACCGCCTGAGACATAACCTCAAGCTCGATGAGGCCCGGACCGTATTGGTTCGGGCCTTTTTCGTGCCTCACGAACTTGTTAACGCCCTGAAATAGGACCGCCTTCGGCATCGGCTTCTCGTCAAAAACTAAGTGAGTAGACTTTTTGGAACTTGCCGAGCACACCACCCATATTGCTTTATAAAGCCGCAGGTAAATGACTTGTTGCAAAACGGCCTGGTCGCCAAAGTGCCAAAAGTCTACTCACTTAGAACCGCAGCCGTCCACGATCGAGCCATTTTGTGTCTAGCGGGCATCTTTCCGTCGATTACTCCCAATTTTGTCCAGTCAATGAATAGTTCAGACCGGAGTAATGCCTCAGCCCTTTGCTCATCCGAGCTTTTATCACGATATTCAGCATCGAGCATCCTGCATACGGCCTTAACGATCGCGCGGAATCTATCCTCATCCGATATCTGTCTGTGTGTAAGGAGAAGCACATCGTAGCCCATGGCCTGAAGGGCCGTCATGCGGTCAGCGTCACGCAAGCCATCCCCTGCGCGTCCGTGCGAGGCCTTTCCCTGACATTCAATGGCCACCTGTCGCCTACCGTCCGGCGAAGAAAGAAGTAGGTCGATATATACACGGGACTTTCCCACAATCGCTCGAGCACTTGTGCTTAGTATCACTTCAACATTAAGCTCTATGCCACAAAAACCTTCGCCTCCCAGGGACCGCGGCAGTGCAAGCAACAAATTCGCCTCGACCTCAAAAGGCGATGCGGCACCCAATGGAACGAGTTGCGACACCTCCCTAAATCTATTGCCGTAACGTATCCCGCAAACATCTGAACAAAAACGGTGAAGGTCTCCGCCCAAAACCAAAGCGTCTCGACGCCATAAATTTGAGGCGGTGCCGTCCTCGGACGGACAGCGCACCCAACCGAACGTTGTCGAAATCGCGCCCGAATCAATTGCACGCGAAAGCTCCGCCTCAAGTGCCGCCGGCAGGGCACACACCGCAAACAAGCCACACATCTCCGCCAATACCAAAAGAAGCTGAAGATCCGTCAGATGCCGCAACATGATGAATGCCGTCAGTAGAGGAGACGTAATCAAAAACCCATGCTCCGTTTCCAGCACGGATTCCCTGGGGAGCTCACCAAGAAACAGCCGCTGCCTAATGCTGGCAGGACAAGTCCGTTTGTTTCTCGTCCGAACCAATGTATACAACGGAAAACCGAGCGCGACCGCAGCCGTCGGGTTGCGGGCAAGATCATATCGCTGCCGGTCTTCTTCCGGTCGTGGAAGCGGCGGACACAAAGCGCGGACTTGAGGAGGCAAACGCCAGTACCTAAAAGCCGATATGTCACAAAGTAGATCCTTCATAGGCACAGGAGAACACGAATTTCAACCCAGTCAGTCACGCATTGGCGCGAACGCACCAAAAATGGCGCCGAACGGACTGCCAAGTTTTCAACAGCCCTCCCCAACTGGCCAAAAGCTTGCCGAGAGCTGGACGAAGCCCTGTTGAAAACCCCATTTTTTTTCTCATGCAGGAGCTTTGCGCGGCAAGTGAGTAGACTTTTTTGAACATCCCGAGCAGGCCGGTCATCCTGCTTTTCAAAACCGCAGGTAGATAGCTTGCTACAAAACTACCCGCTCGCCATCACGCCAAAAGTCTACTCACTTAGATTGCAGAGCACCCCCCATTAGCTGCAATTCCAAGGTATTAAGCATTTTTGGACTCAAATCGTCATACTGGACAAGAATTTGAGTTGAGTTTTTAGGGACAGATGCGCCATCGGCACACCAATAACAGTCACTGATATCGACAAAAGGGATACTCGAGCGCGTGAGGGCCTGCGCAAAAGAGCTTCCGCCCGCTTCGCACTCCGCAACCACAGTGCAGTAAAGGCCCGCGTCTGCGTGTTCGATCGAGACCTCCCCTGCCGGAAACGCTTTCCGTACAAGCGAGGTCAGGCCATCACGCGCCTCGCGAGCACGAACGCGCACGCGGTTCACATGTCGCTCGTAATCACCAGATTCCAGCAAACGCGCCAAAGCGACCTGGTCAACAGAGCTCACCGACGAGGCGTAGAAACCAAGGTTGCGCCTAAACCGCTCCATTAGCTCATCGGGCAGCACCATGTACGCTAGACGCAACGCCGATGAAAGGCTCTTCGAAAACGTGTTGGTGTAGATAACCGACTGGGCGGCATCAATCGACGCGAGCGCGGGAATCGGCTTCCCGGCAAGGCGAAACTCACAATCAAAGTCATCTTCGATGAGATACCGACCTGGTCGCTCGGCGGCCCAGCTCAGAAGCGCATAGCGACGCGCAATGCTCGTCACAAGGCCGGTCGGATACTGATGGGACGGCATCAGGTGAAGGACATCGGTCCCGCTTTTCTGCAGAGTGCTCAAGTCCACGCCCTCATCATCCAACGGGATATGTCGAACTTGGCAGCCCATAGCCTGATAGATACGCGTCAGACGCAAATAGCCCGGATCCTCAACCGCATACACCTTGTCCGCGCCAAGCAACTGAACCAACATGGTATCGAGCAGCTGGGCGCCCGCACCGATAACGATGTTGTTGGGGTCGACATTCATACCCCTTGTCCCGTGCAGATGGTGAGCAATTGCGCGTCGCAGCCGAGCAGTGCCCTGCGCCGGTGCGGGCGAAAAGATTTCGCGCTCGTCTTCGGATGCCAGCGTCGCCCGTAGCGCGCTTTGCCAAAGCCGCGCCGCCTCCAAAGCAGAAGGAGAAAGCGCATCGAATCGCTCGACCTGTCCGTTGACATCATGCACGCTGGGGCCCACAGAGACGGCATCTCGGTCGATACCCTCCGCAGCCGAAGCCAAAACCGGTGCATCCGGAAGCTCGCAAGCGTAGTAGCCACGACGTGGTATTGAGCAAATATAGCCCTCAGCGAGTAACTGGCTATATGCATTCTCGATGGTAATAACACTGATTCCCAGATGACTGGCAAAGGCGCGCTTAGACGGCAAATGCTCCCCCGCCACAATGCGTCCAGCTACGATATCATCTCGAATTTGCTGGTAAACATACTCATAGAGCGATGCTTCGCCGCGTTTTTCCAAATTGTAGTCAAGCATGAGCCTATCACCTGACCTTATTAAGTCATTCAATCTGGTATTAGTCTGACCTTGTAATTATCTCGAAAACTGAGTATTTTGTCATACCCAGCTCCCCGATAGGATGTTCCGTCAAGCAATGCACATGCCAACCAAGGGAGCAACCATGGCAGAACAGAACAGCAAGGCCGACCGCGTCAAACTCAATCGCGAGCTCGCGCAGATGCTCAAGGGCGGCGTCATCATGGACGTTACCACGCCCGAGCAGGCACGCATCGCCGAGGAGGCAGGCGCCTGCGCCGTCATGGCCCTCGAGCGCATCCCGGCCGACATCCGTGCCGCAGGCGGCGTCTCGCGCATGAGCGACCCCAAGATGATCAAGGGCATCCAGGAGGCCGTCTCCATCCCCGTCATGGCCAAGTGCCGCATCGGTCACATCGTCGAGGCGCAGGTCCTGCAGGCCATCGAGATCGACTACATCGACGAGTCCGAGGTTCTCTCCCCTGCCGATGACGTCTATCACATCGACAAGACCCAGTTTGACGTGCCGTTTGTCTGCGGCGCCCGTGATCTGGGCGAGGCGCTGCGCCGTGTTGCCGAAGGCGCCACGATGATTCGCACCAAGGGTGAGCCGGGTACGGGCGACGTCGTTCAGGCCGTGCGTCACATGCGCAAGATCCAAAAGCAGATCCGTGACGTTGTTGCCCTGCGCAACGACGAGCTCTTTGAGGCAGCCAAGCAACTGCAGGTTCCGGTCGAGCTGGTGCGCGAGGTCCATGCCACGGGCAAGCTTCCCGTTGTGAACTTTGCCGCCGGCGGCGTAGCGACCCCCGCCGACGCCGCGCTGATGATGCAGCTGGGCGCCGAAGGCGTCTTTGTCGGCTCGGGCATCTTTAAGAGCGGCGACCCCGCCAAGCGCGCAGCCGCCATCGTCAAGGCCGTGGCAAACTTCACCGATGCCAAGCTCATCGCCGAGCTTTCGGAGGACCTGGGCGAGGCCATGGTGGGCATCAACGCCGACGAGATCGAGATTATCATGGAAGAGCGCGGGCGCTAGTCCAGCAGAAAGGATCGCACATGAGCGATTATGCAGACCAGACGGTCGCCGTGCTGGCGGTCCAAGGCGCTTTTGTCGAGCACGAGACAAGACTATCCGAGCTGGGCGTACACTGTATTGAGCTGAGGCAGGCGGCTGATTTGAAGCAGGACTTTGACCGTCTGGTACTTCCCGGCGGCGAGTCTACCGTTCAAGGGAAGCTGCTTGATGAGTTGGGCATGCTCGAGGAGCTTCGTGCCCGCATCTCTGAAGGCATGCCCGTCCTGGGCACCTGTGCCGGCCTAATTCTGCTGGCTCACGACCTTGCCGCCCATGACGATAAGGGCACGCCGCGTTTGGCAACCATGGATGTACTTGTCGAGCGCAATGCCTACGGCAGGCAGCTCGGCAGCTTTCGAACCAAGGGGCAGCTAGCCGGCATCGACGGTGAAGTGCCACTGACGTTTATCCGCGCGCCCCGCATCGTCGAGGTCCACGGCGACGCAAAGGCCTTAGCGAAAGTCGACGGCCGTATCGTCGCCGCGCGCCAGGGCAACCAGCTCGGCGTAACCTTCCACCCCGAACTCGACGAAGACACCCGCCTCCACGAACTGTTCCTACAAATGTAGGCATCGAAATCAACAAACGAAATGAGAGTGGATAATCTCCCACTTTGAGCTTGAATGCAGGCTCAAACCGGGAGATCATCCACTCTTGTTCTATGTAGTCGTTTAAGAACGTCCCCAATGACTACAAGGAGTGTCCCAAGCTGCCGGCAGAAAAGGAACGTCCCTAACTGCCGCATCCGGAGCAAGACAACGCCGCAGGCAGAGGACGGACAGCGAGCGGGTCGCATTTGAGGCAAGGTGACGTGAAACGAAAGGGCGCTGACCTTCTGGTCGCGCCCTTGAAGTTGAACGTCAGATTGTCCAAATGCGGCCCGCGCAGCGTCGGCCCGTTACGGCGTTTGGTAAAACGCCGTAACTAAAAACGGTTGCCGCGGAAGCCGCCGCCGTTGCGGCCGCCACGGTCGCCACCGCGACCGCCACGGTCGTTACCACGGTTGCCGCCAAAGCCGCTACGGTTGCCACCGCGATCGCCATAGCCACCACGGTTGCCGCCAAAGCCGCCGCGACCGCCACGGTCGCCGCCACGGTCACCAAAACCGCCACGGCCGCCACGATCGCCACCGCGACCGCCGCGGTCGCCACCACGGCCACCACGATCGCCAAAGCCGCCGCGACCGCCACGGTCGCCACCGCGACCGCCACGGTCGTCACGGCCGCCGCGAGGACCGCGGTCCTCGTCCAGGCCCATGGCGACGAGCGGAGCGATAACCTTATCGAGAGCGGCCATCAGCTCGGTGGCCTCCTCGTAAGAAAGCTCGGGCAGGAGCTTCTCCTTCTTGTTGGCAAGCTCGACCAGGCCCTCAGCGGCATCCTCGGCAGCGAAGACGACGATCTTGCGCATATCGCCCTCGGCGTCGTCGATGCGGCCGACCAGATCGGCAGCCTCGGCCTCGGCCATCAGGCCATCGAGCTCACGGAGGCGCATGCCCAGCAGGTCGGACATTTCCTTCTGCTCCATCTTGGGCTTGAGGTCAAGAAGCTTGATGGCGCGCTCGATGTTCGCCATGCGCTCGGCCTTGGCCTCCTCCTCCTTGGAAATAGCAAAGCGACGGCTACGCAGCAGGCGGGCGGCCTTCTGCATCTTGTCCATCAGCTCTTCGTCATCGTAATCAACGGCGGCCTCGACAACCTCGGCCTCCTCCTCGGCGGAAACCTCGTCAGCAGCCTCAACCTCGGCAGCTTCGGTCTCCACGGTCTCGACTGCCTCGACCTCGGCAGCCATGGTCTCGTTCTCGGTCTCGTTCATGATCTCTTCGTTCTCGGACATGAGACTCCTTCTTGGCCCTCTCGGGCATCATCGCCCCATTCGCGGGGCCCGTCGCGCACTCTTTGCGCTTTAAACATTCATGCCTCTCGGCAAAACGTCCATTAGTTTATGGTGTCGCCATCCAATCTAGCTGCAGAATCTATGTGCACACATTAATGCGACATGTGCGACTCACGACGAGCGTACACCAGCGACACCGCGAACCCGACCACGGCAATTACAGCCGCCACACGCACGGCAGTTACAAATCCAATCGCCTGGGCAACGTCGGTCGCAGCGCCAGCGGCGCCGGCGGTCGCAGCAGAACTCGAGAGCAGACCGATAAACAGCGACGGGCCAAACGATGCGGCAATCATGTTCCACGTGTTGAGCAATGCCGTTCCGTGAGGATGCTCAGCGGCAGGTAGCGTCTCCAAGCCGGCCGTCTGCGAGGGGCTTAGCACCAAACCGACTCCGGCATACACCACAACGGTCAGCGCCACAACGACGCCGATGTTCATGCTTGCCGCCGTCATCGATATGGCAGTCTGCCCCACGGCAATCAGAGCAAAGCCAATCGGTAGCAGCGGCCATGCGCCACGGGCGTCCATCACTCGTCCGCCCACAATCGAGGTCACTGCGTTGCAGGCAATCGCCGGCAAAATGAGCAAGCCCGCAATAAGTGCGGTCATGCCGTATGCGCCCTCAAAATAGAGCGGCAACAAAACGCTCATCGAGAATGTCGTCATCATCGACACCACCACAAGCAGACACGCAGGCCAAAAACGAACGCTCGCCATGGGACGCACGTTAAGCACCGGATGCTCGAGCTTGAGCTGACGGGCCGCAAACAGGCCGAGCAGCACAACAGCGGCGAAGAACGTCACGATGCCGGCAATCAGATTGGTCGAGAACTCGCCTACGGAATACACAAATGCCGTAATGCCGGCGGCGAGTAAAACAACCGACAGAATATCGAGCGTGGTGTTCGAGCGCTCCCCGACATTCTGAACATGCTTTACGCCCGCCGCAGCGACCACAATGCCGCCCACCAGCGGCACTATGAACACCGCCCTCCAGCCAAACAACGTGCACATAAGACCGCTGATCACGGGTCCAAACGCCGGCCCCAGCGTAATGCAGGCACCGCCCAAGCTCAGATACAGACCGAGCTTCTCGCGCGGGGCGCAAGACAGCACAACGTTCATCATGAGCGGGAACAAGACGCCCGATCCCGCAGCCTGCAAAATACGACTTGGCAGCAAAACGCTAAACGACGGAGCGATCAGACACAGGACTTCGCCGGCGACCATACATCCGCATGCGAAAAACAGCAGCTTGCGCGTCGAGAAACGGCCGGACAGGAAGGCCATGATGGCCGTAAAGATCGACGTCACGATCATGTAGCCCGAGACGAGCCACTGCGCCGTGGTGGCACTCACCGAAAAGGCTGCCATAATGTCGTGCAACGCCACGTTAATGATGTTCTCGTTAAACGCGGCAACAAAGGCTGCAATATACATAACGACGAGAATCGCCGCAGTGGCCGATGGCGTTGCTTGAACTTGTTGCTGAGATTTGCTCCCCATGCATTTCCTTCCTCTTGGAACGACAGTCGCATCGCCCCAGAGGAACAGTCCAGGGCGAAAAATGAGCCCTAGACTTACGCCAGACGCCGTACACGACGAATCTGGCAACATGGTCCAACGTTGAAAGATTGTAACGCGGACGCGCAGCTTTCCTTCCGCGCTATTATTAAAAGTCCACGAAAGCATAAGACATGAGGAGCCCGCCATGATTAAGCCCATCATGAAATCCGAGTTCTTTTTGCGCCTGCCTTCCGAAGACGCGGGACCCGACGATGCCGTGACCGGGCAGGATCTCCTGGATACACTCCACGAGCATGAGCACGAGTGCGTGGGGCTCGCCGCCAACATGATCGGTGTGCGCAAGCGCATCATCTGCGTAAAGGACGGCAACAGGACACTCCTGATGTACAACCCTCAAATTCTTGAGCAGGTCAATGCCTATCAGACGAGCGAAGGATGCCTCTCGCTGATCGGCGAGCGCCCCTGTACCCGCTATCGCCGCATTAAGGTGGAGTATTTGGACGAGAACTTCGTCCACCGCATCAAAAACTTCTCGGGCTACACCGCCGAGATCATCCAGCACGAAATCGACCACTGCAACGGGATTGTTATTTAGTTCCGCCGATTCAAGAAAGCTCCCTGCAGCAAAAAAACTGCAGGGAGCTTTTCATAGTGCGGAGTTTCTATCCCCTACGACTGGCGGTAATGGTCAAAGAAGTCGGCGAGGTCTTCGAGGGACTCTTTGAGTACTTCCATGCGCGGCAGGTACACGATGCGGAAGTGGTCGGGCTCAGCCCAGTTGAAGCCGCCGCCGCGCGTGATCAGGATCTTCTTCTCGTGCAGCAGGTCAAGGGCGAACTGCTCGTCATCGGTGATGTTGAACTTCTTCACATCCATCTTGGGGAAGATGTAGAACGCCGCACGCGGCTTAACCACCGAGATGCCGTCAATCTTGTTGAGCGCCTCATACACAAAGTTGCGCTGCTCGTAGACACGGCCGCCGGGACGGATGTAGTCGTTAACGGACTGATGACCACCGAGTGCCGTCTGAACGATCGACTGAGCCGGCACGTTGGAGCACAGGCGCATGTTCGAGAGCATGTTGACGCCCATGATGAAGTCGCTCATGCAGCGCTGGTTGCCCGAAAGCACCATCCAGCCAATACGATAGCCCGCAATCATGTGAGACTTGGACAGACCGCTAAAGGTAACGCAGGGCAGGTCGGGGGCGAGCGAGGCAATCGAGACGTGCTCGTAGCCGTCCATGCACAGGCGGTCGTAGATCTCATCGGCAAAGATCATCAGCTGATGCCTGCGCGCAATCTCGACGATGCCCTCGAGCACCTCGCGCGGATAGACAGAACCCGTGGGGTTGTTGGGGTTGATGATGACGAGGGCTTTGGTCGCACTCGTAATCTTGGACTCCATATCCTCCAAGTCGGGATACCAATCCGCCTGCTCATCACACAGATAATGTACGGGATGACCGCCGGCAAGGGTTGCGCACGCCGTCCAAAGCGGATAGTCGGGGCTGGGGATCAGAATCTCGTCGCCGTTGTCGAGCAGCGCGTTCATCGAAAGCTGAATGAGCTCGGACACGCCGTTGCCCGTGTAGATATGCTCCATCTGAACGTTGGGCAGGCCCTTGATCTGCGAATACTGCATGATTGCCTTGCGCGCGGAGAACAGGCCACGCGAGTTGGAATAGCCTTCGCAGTCGGGCAGCTGCTGGCGCATGTCCTTGATGACCTCATCGGGTGTGCGGAAACCGAAGGGCGCCGGGTTGCCGATATTGAGCTTGAGGATGCGCTCGCCCTCGTCCTCCATACGGGCGGCCTCGTCGACGACGGGACCGCGCACGTCATACAGGACGTTGTCGAGTTTGGTGGATTTAGAAAAAGTACGCATGGTGGTGCTCCTTGCAATTTGAGCTGAGGGATGGGGTTCGGGCTTGGAATCGTTGCGGGGTGATGATGCCTCGCCTTGATCGGCGTCGCCGGCGAGCAGCCAGGTAACATCGACCTCCAAAATACGGGCGAGCAGCTCAGCCACATCGCGCCGCGGAATCGTCTTGCCGCTCACATATTGGCTCATCTGACTCTTGCCGAGTTTTTTGCCGAGCATCTCCGATGCGCGGATTACGTCCGACTGGCGAACGTCGCGATTGGACATAGTCTGTCGCAGGCGATCGCTAAACGTCTCTTGGGCCACTAGAACCTCCTTGCTGGCAAAGTTCAATTTATAGAACACGAATTGAACCTGGGTTCAATTTAGGCAGCAGTATAGCGCGGCGCATTATCGGGAAGTTCAATTTCATAAGAAAATGCGCCGGACTCTGAGATTTGCCCAAAGCGGACAATGACACGCACACGTTTAGAGGTATTCGAGGAAACGGGCGGCAGCAAGCGAAACATCGGCCGTTCGATATATGGCGTTGATCTGCCGATGGGGATGCCCCTCGAGTGGGCGCACGGCAACATCGAACTGGCAGCGGCGCAAGATGAGCGCGGGAAGAATGCTCACGCCCAGGCCGTCCTCGACCATAGCCATAATCGCATAGTCATCCCAGGTCGACAGCTTAGAGCGCACCGCCAGGCCCGCGCGGCGAAACAGCGGCGTAATCTCATCATCGGTGCCTCGTTCTAGCAGAATAAACTGCTCGTTGGCTAAATCGGCAAGAGAAACGACCTCCGCCGTGGCAAGCAAAGAGTCCGCCGGCACTACCGCCATCAACTCGTCGCGCACCAAAGACCGCGATGCCATGCCGTTTTCTCGGGGTTCACGCGGGATAAAGCCCAGATCGCAGCGGCCCTCTGCCACCCATTGTTCAATCTCTGAGTAATCGCCCATCAGCAACTCGTAATCGACGTCCGGGTGATCGGCGCGAAAGCGCGCAATCACCGGCGGCAGCACGTGGGTCGCCACGCTCGAAAACGTACCGATGCAGATTTTACCGCGCATGAGCCCGCGCATCTCATCCACCCGTCGCTGCAAGCGAGTGAATTCCTCACAGAGCGCTTCGACAGCCGGCATGACCTGCCGCCCATCGGCAGAAAGAGCCACGCCCTCGCGACTGCGGTCGAGCACCTTAAAGCCCCAATCGGCCTCAAGATCGGCCACCATACGGCTCACGCCCGATTGCGAATAGCTCAGGCGCTCGGCAGCACGCGTAAAGCTTCCGGCGCGCACCGTCTCCAGCAGCACCTGCATCTTTTGAATATTCGTTTCCACGGCACCCCTCAACCTTTACATGCGTTTTTATCATGTTTGCCATGCATTATATTCGCTTTTCTTCTATTGCCAGTTCACCCATAGTGAACATGCTCGAATATAGAGGGGACGGAAACGCATGGACAACGGACTGTTTACGTACTTAGCAGCATTGCTATTGTTTGGCTCCAACGGTATCATCGCCGCTGCCATCGCGCTGCCGAGCTCCGATATCGTGCTACTACGCACGTTTTTGGGCGCGCTCTCGCTTGTCACCATCCTCGCCATCACCCAAAGCCATAAGTTGCAGGCACCATCTCGTCCCCGCGAAGCCGCAGCACTCCTTCTCTCGGGAGCCGCACTGGGCGCCAGCTGGATTTTCCTGTTCCGCGCCTATCAGACGATCGGCGTCGGCGTATCCTCGCTGCTGTACTACTGCGGCCCCATCATTGTCATGGCGCTCTCCCCGCTCATCTTTGGCGAAAAGCTGACCGGCGGCAAAATCGCCGGCTTTATCGCCGTTGCTTGCGGTGCTTTTCTCATTGCAGCACAAGGTCTAGGCGGCAATATGCCCATTGCGGGTATCGCCTGCGGTATCGCCTCGGCATTTTGCTATGCGCTGATGGTCATCGCTAGCAAGGGTGCGCCACACATCGAAGGCCTCGAGAACTCCACGCTCCAGGTGAGCGCCGCCTTTGTGACCGCGCTGGTCCTCACGCTCATCACGCAGGGCGCTCCCTCATTCCTGTCCGCCGGCGTCGCCGCCAGTATTGATTGGCGCGCCGTCGTCATGCTCGGCGTCGTCAACACCGGCATCGGTTGCCTGCTCTACTTTAGTGCCGTCGCCAAGCTGCCCGTCCAGACCGTCGCGGTCGTCGGCTACCTCGAGCCGCTTTCGGCCGTCGTGTTCTCGGCCGTCCTTTTGGGCGAAGCCATAACACCGGTCCGCCTGATGGGCGCCGCGCTTATCATCGGCGGCGCGATTTTTTGCGAACTCGCCGGCAAACGCGCAAACGCCAAGGCTGGCATCGCCCAGACAGTACGTGCTTAAAAGCCCCTGCTTTGAAATACTACCTGCGTAGATAAATAATCCCCAGCTGAGGATTATTGTCTAAAATAACCCGATGTGCCAAACTGCTCTTGTATGTATAAAGACGGCATAAAGTTTTTTGTCCTAGACAGATAACCGGATGTCTAAGGGAGTCCTCGTGGCACACAATAAACTGGAGGCAAACCTCCAAGACCAGCACGGGCAAGGCGGGCACGGAGCCATCCCCCTCTCCGCTGGCATGCTGCTCGTAACGCTCGGCGTCGTCTATGGTGACATCGGCACGAGCCCCATGTACACCATGAAATCAATCGTCGCCAACAACGGCGGCATCGGTACCGTCAGCGAGGACATGATCCTGGGCGCGCTTTCGCTCGTCATCTGGACCATGACGCTCGTGACCACGGTCAAGTACGTGGTAATCGCCATGAAGGCCGACAACCACAACGAAGGCGGCATCTTCGCCCTGTTCAGTCTCGTGCGCAAGGTGGCGCCATGGCTGATTCTCCCCGCCATGATCGGCGGCGCGGCGCTGCTCGCCGACGGCATCCTCACCCCCGCGGTCACGGTCACCACAGCCATTGAGGGCCTGCGTACCATCGAGTGGGGCCACGCACTATTGGGTGACGGTCAGACCAATGTGATCATCATCACCATCATCATTATCTGCGGTCTGTTTGCCATGCAGCGCGCCGGCACCTCGTCAATCGGCAAGCTCTTCGGCCCGCTCATGACGCTGTGGTTCCTGTTCCTGGCAGGCGCCGGCCTGTTCAACATGCTCGGCAACCTGTCCATCTTGCGCGCGCTCAACCCCATTCGCGGCATTATGTTCCTGTTCTCGCCCATCAACCACTCGGGCATCATGGTGCTCGGCTTCGTCTTCCTGTCGACGACCGGCGCCGAGGCGCTCTATTCAGACATGGGCCACGTGGGCAAGGCCAACATCTACGCATCCTGGCCGTTTGTTAAGGCGGCCCTCATCCTTAACTATCTGGGTCAGGGCGCTTGGCTGCTCGCCAACAACTCCAACCCCCAGATGCTCGCGATGGATATCGTTAACCCGTTCTATATGATGCTCCCCGAGCCCCTGCGCCCCTTTGCCATCGTGCTTTCGGCCGTGGCGGCCATCATTGCCTCGCAGGCGCTCATCACCGGCTCGTTCTCGCTGGTATCCGAGGCAACGCGTCTCAACCTTATGCCGCATCTGCGCATCCACTACCCCAGCGACACCAAGGGCCAGCTCTATATTCCGCTCGTCAATAACATCATGTGGGTCGGCTGCATCTTCATCGTGCTGCTGTTCCAAAACTCCGAGCGCATGGAGAGCGCCTACGGCCTCGCCATTACCGTGACCATGCTCATGACCACGACGCTTTTGACGAGCTACATCGCCGGCATCCTCAAGCACAGGCTGGGTGCCTGCGTCTTCGCCCTGCTCTTTGGTGCCATTGAGCTGTGCTTCTTCGCCTCGTGCCTCACCATGTTCTTTGACGGCGGCTACGTCATGATCTTCCTGGCCGCACTGCTGTTTGGCCTTATGTACGTGTGGCGCCGCGGCACCGCCATCGAGCGCACGCAGACGATTTTGCTGCCCGTCTCCAAGTACATCGACCAGCTCAACCGCCTGCGCAATGACGAGACCTACCCCGTGCTCGCCGACAATCTGGTGTTCCTCACCAACAGCCCCGACCCGCTCACGCTCGACCGCGACGTGCTCTATTCCATCCTGGACAAGCACCCCAAGCGCGCCAAGGCATATTGGTTCATCAACGTACACGTTACCGACGAGCCCTATACGCACGAGTATTCCGTTGAGACCTTTGGCACAGACTTCCTGTTCCGCGTGCGCTTGGACCTGGGCTTTAAGGTCAACCAGCGCATCAACGCCTATCTGCGTCAGATCGTCGGCGACTTGATGGCATCGGGCGAGCTGCCGCCGCAGCACCACACCTACTCCATCTACGAGACGCGCGGCAACGTGGGCGACTTCCGTTTTTGCATGCTGCGCAAGATGCTCGCCCCCGAAACGGACATCAACCGCAATGACCACCGCGTGATGGCCATCAAGTACGCCGTCCGCCGCGCCTGCGGAAGCCCGGCACGCTGGTACGGTCTTGAGAACTCGGCCATCATCATCGAGTACGTGCCGCTGTTTGCCCGCATGCGCCCGGCCGTTAAGCTCGTGCGCACCCAGGTGCCGCTCGAGGTTCAGATTGAAGAGGCCGAGGAAATGGAAATCGACATCTTCTCGGACGACTTGGTCAACGGCAACGAGGCCGGTAGGGACATGAACATCGATCCCACCGAGCTGCTCGAGAGCGTCGCCGATACGCCCGAACAGCAACAGCTCGACGGCCTCGAGAACGAACAACTCAACGACGCCAACTTCTAGCGACGTCACAAATCAACGACAGCGGCCCTGCACCTCGCGAGAGGTACAGGGCCGTCTTGTATTGCAGTAAAGCTAGCGGCTACGAACGACGCGGCTCGGGAACCACGAGCCTATCGGGGCTCGCGCCCTCGGCATCCATCAGGCTCACGTAGCGAATCGACGGATCCCCATACATCGCGTAGTAATAATTGCCCGTGCGCGCGCTAAAGCATCCGGTGTAGATAGTCTTCTCGAACTTGCCATCGCCCATCCTGGACGCCCCCTCGATCATCACCACGCCCTCGAGCGAGCGGAACATGCGAACGACGTTTTCGGTCTCGCTCTCCTTTTGCGGGTAATTGGCATTGAGGTACGCCGCCTTTACAAAACGGCTCGGCGAATAGCAATCGCCCGGAATGCCGCGCATGCCGGCACCGGCTCCATAGGGCTTGAGCTCGGCGCCACGCCATGTCGCCGTCTGCGGAAAATCGCTTGTGGCGGTGATATAGGTGCGCAGGTTTTCCATGTGCCACGGGAAGGTCGGCTGGTTGGCAAGGGTGTCGACCGGATCGTCGTATACATGCAGGCCGTCAGCCATCATCTCGACCACGATGCTGCGCTGGCTGTCGCCGATAATCCAATGGAGCAGCGACACGCCCAGCCCCTCTCCGGCAGATTTGGCGACAATCACCGTGTCGCGCAGCGCGGCCTCGACCTCATCGACCGTCGAGAACGTCGCTGCCACCCACAGGGGAAACTCATAGGCCGCGATATTGGTCTTGCCGTCGACAGGGTCCTCGGCATACTCGGCATAACCCGGGAAATTGAGACCCGCCACGGCGAGGCCCGCATCGTTGCCGCAATCGAAGAACATAGGGTAGTTCTTGTAATCGATGCACATACCGATCACCGCGTGCGCCGCTGTCGCGTCGTCGATAAACGAATACGGAATGTGAAACCCGCGCGGCATCACGCGAACCTGTTGGCCGTAGTCAAAGCTCCAGTCGAGATTGCGGCCTAGATACATGTGGCCAGAATTATCGGTAAATCGAATACTCGTACACATAGCGCCTCCTAGCTTTACGTTCTTGCTAATTTCATTGTCTCCAAACAAAAAGGCGCTAAACACAAAAGCCCGGACATGACAACAATGTCACGCCCGGACTATTCAAGCAGGATAAACTCAACCAAGTTAACCCCGCAGGTCGTCTAAGGGGTCAAAGTGCCGCAGATTG
This sequence comes from uncultured Collinsella sp., assembly GCA_902470905.1. Taxonomy (GTDB): domain Bacteria; phylum Actinomycetota; class Coriobacteriia; order Coriobacteriales; family Coriobacteriaceae; genus Collinsella. Next base: position 62,891 of record CABRIC010000001.1, read on the forward strand.
CCACGAAAGAGGAGCGAAGCGTACTTAAGGTACGCGAGCGACGATTGAGCGGCAAGGTGCGGTGCTTTGGTCCCCTTAGACCAACTTTCCAAGACAGTGATCGATCATATGCTGGATCATCTGTGCCTCAAAGCCCGCGTAGTCGCGGCGGCACTCCTTCATCTTGCCGTCGACAATCTGGTCAAAGGCAACCTTGCACTTGATATAGCGCGTGGACTTGGTGACCTCCTCGTGCGTCAGGCAGCTCTCCTCCATCTTGCTGGCACCCAGGCCAAACACCAGACGGGGGTTGTAGAGTACGTGGGGCTCGCCGGCATCGTCCAGGTAGACGCAAACCTTCTTGGTAACGCCAATCTGGTTAGCGGCAAGGCAGCCGGCATCGTCGAGCGACTTGATGGTATCGATCAGGTCCTGAGCAACCGACTCGTCCTCGACGGTCGCAACCTCGCAACGCTGAGACAGGATAGCCTCGTCGCGGCAAAGCTCTTTAATCATACGTTCCTCCATAGGGGTCGTTGTAACCGCTTAAGTATACGGTACCCACACATTTTCATGCGAAAAATACCGTCCGTCTGCTACAAAGCGCCGAACATCAACATGCGAGGAACAACAGCGTCGTAAAGGGGCTATAGTAGTTGAGTTCGTGTCAATCGGCCTAAACTCGGGGCCGAACAAGGAAAGGGTATGCATGGACGAACTTTTTCACGTCAGTGAGCGCAAGTCCACAATCGGGACCGAACTCCGCGCTGGACTGACAACATTCCTGGCGATGGCCTACATCATCGCCGTCAACCCCGCGGTGCTCTCGGGCGCTGGCATCGATGCGGGAGCGCTCGCCTGCGCCACCTGCCTGGGCGCCGGCATCATGACCATCTGCATGGGCATCTTCGCCAACCGCCCGCTCGCCTGCGCGTCGGGCTTAGGCGTCAACGCGATGATCGCCGGAATCACCACCACCGTCTGCGGCGGTGACTGGCACGTGGCCATGAGCGTCATCTTCCTTGAGGGCGTCGTCATCTTGCTGCTCGTGCTTTGTGGCCTGCGCGAAGCCATCATGGACGCCATCCCTGTTGTCCTGCGTCACGCCATCTCGGTGGGTCTGGGCCTGTTCATCGCCATGATTGGCCTGTGCGATGCCGGCATTATCACCGCTGGCGCCGGTACACTCGTCGGTCTGGGCGACATCACCTCCCCCACCTTCATCGTCGGCATCATCTCCATCCTGGTGACGGTCGCCCTCGCCTGCCGCAACGTCCCCGGCTCGCTGCTCATCGGCATCGTCGTCGCCGTCATCGCCGGTATCCCCCTAGGTGTGACCCAGGCTCCGACCGGTATCATCGCCCCGCTCGACTTCTCGAGCATCGGTGGCCCCATCGCCGACGCCGGCGGCGTGCCCGCCATCGTCAAGGTCCTTACCGACCCCGCGCTCCTCGTCATCTCGTTCTCGCTGCTCATGAGTGACTTCTTCGACACCATGGGCACCGCGATGGCCGTGGCCAAGCAGGGCGAGTTCCTCACCGACGACGGCAACGTCGAGAATATCAAGGAGATCCTGATCGTCGACTCCGCCGCCGCTGCTGTGGGCGGTTTCATGGGCGTCTCCTCCATCACCACCTTCGTCGAGTCCACTTCCGGCGCCGCCGACGGTGGCCGCACGGGCCTCACCTCCGTCACCACCGGCGTGCTGTTCATTCTCGCCGCGTTCTTCTCCCCCATCGTCACCATCGTTTCCAGCGCCGCCACCTGCGGTGCTCTGGTCTACGTCGGCTACCTCATGATGAGCGAGGCCTCCGAGATCGACTGGTCCGACGTGTCGCAGGGTTTCCCGGCGTTCATGATTGTCGCCGGCGTGCCCTTCACCTACTCCATCTCTGCCGGCATTGGCCTGGGCTTTATCGCCTACGTGATCGTCGCGCTCTTTAAGGGCGAGGCCTCCAAGATCAAGCCGCTCATGTGGATCGCAGCCCTTGCCTTCCTCGTCTACTTCTTCGTGGCGTAACGGCATAGTCTGCTAAAACAAAACAACAAGGCGCGGAGTCGCATCGAACGGCTCCGCGCCTTTCTTTTAGCGTCTGCCCCCGTGCCAGCGTGCGACAATTGAGGCTGTCAATATCACAACACCGAGAGAAGCCTGCCTTGGAAGCGCATCATAAGCAGATAACCGTTTATTCAGAGTGCGCGGAAGGCGCGCCCGTCATCTACCTCCCCGTTGTCATGGGCGACGGTAGTGAAGTCTACGAGCGCTGCCGAGAGCTCGACTGTCCGCCGTTCACCCTTGTCGCCATTGGAGGGCTCGATTGGAATCGCGAGCTGAGCCCCTGGGCATGCGACGGAACTATACGAGATGCCGAGCCCTTTGGCGGACAGGCTGCTGGTTTTCTTGACGAGTTGTTGAAGCAGATAATCCCCCAGGCCGAATCATCGCTCCCGCAACCGCCTGCCTGGCGCGGCGTTGCCGGCTACTCGTTGGCGGGTCTTTTTGCACTGTGGGCACTTTGGCAAACAGATGTCTTTGAGCGCGCAGCGAGTGCATCGGGGTCGCTGTGGTTCCCTGGCTTTATCGACTACGCGCGCGAGCGCACGATGACAGCTACGCCCGACGCCGCCTATCTGTCGCTCGGTAAAAGGGAAACCAAGACGCCCAACCGCATGATGCGGCACGTACTCGACGATACGCGCGCGATGGAAGAGCTGTTTATCGAGCGCGACATCCCAACAACGCTGGAGCTCAACCCCGGCAATCATTTTGCCCAAACTGACCTGCGCATGGCGCGCGGCATCCACTGGATACTGACGCATTAAAAATGGCGTCCACGCGTACGCACGGGCGCCATTTTTTGATTTAGCTGAACACAACTACTATTCGACAGTCTCCTCGAGTTCAGATACGGCGGGCGTCGAGGATTGGGACATGGAAGTCCTTTCATGATGGAAGGGCGTTCAGACATATCGGATAACCTGCCCGAACGATACGATCCGAACCATTGTACGTGATACGCCATGTCTCGCAAGCGCCGCCACCTGCAAACGGTAGCGTTACTTCCAAACGCGCTCGGCAATGCGCTTGACCAGCGCGATCTTTGCCCACTGTTCGTCCTCGGTCAGTTTGTTGCCAATCTCACAGCTGGCAAAGCCGCACTGGGGCGACAGGTACAGGTTCTCGAGCGGCACATACTTTGCGGCCTCGTGGATACGTTCGACGATGGCATCCTCGTCCTCGAGCTCTGCCGCCTTGGTGGTTACCAAGCCCAGCACGACCTTCTTGCCGGGAGCGACGTACTTGAGCGGCTCAAAGCCGCCGGCGCGCGGCGTGTCGAACTCCAGATAGAACGCATCGACATTCTCATGTGCGAACAGGTACGGTGCGATGGGATCGTAGCCGCCTTCAAAAGCGTAGGTGGAGTGGTAGTTGCCGCGGCACACGTGCGTGTTGATAACCAGATCGTCGGGCTTGCCCTCGATGGCGGCGTTGTTGAGCGCCACGCCCAGCTCGCTTACCTTTTGCAGGTCGACCGGGCTCATGCCGGTTTTGGCGACAAAATCGGTATCGCAGTAGATGCCCCAGGTGCAGTCATCAAACTGGATGTTGCGGCATCCTGCTGCGTACAGGTCGGCGATCACCGTGCGATAAGCGTCTGCAATAGCGTCGGCAAGTTCCTCATCGGTCTTATAGACAGCGCGCAGGCTCTCCTGCTGGCCGTCGCAGCGATCGAGCGTGACCTCAGAGAACGTCTGGATCGGCGCCGGAATGGTCTGGCGTGCGACCTGGCCCTCCTCCTCAAGCGCCTTGACGAACTTAAAATGCTCGACGAACGGGTGGTTCTCGCCGCTAATGAGACCGGTTACCACGGCGGTGTCGGCCGTCGTCTCCTCGTCATGGAACATATAACCCGTGCGTGAGGTGCGGCGCTCAATGCCGTTAAGGCCCCACATAAAATCGAGGTGCCAGTAGCTGCGGCGGAACTCGCCATCGGTGATCACCTGCAGGCCGGCGGCCTTCTGCTTGGCCACCAAATCGCGAATGGCATCGTCCTCGACGGCCTTAAGGCCGGAAGCGTCGAGTTTGCCCGCGACATAGGCGGCACGAGCGTCCTTTACAGCCTGCGGACGAAGAAAGCTGCCGACGATATCGGCGCGAAACGGCGCGTTCGGTTGAATCGAAGTGCTCATAGATATCTCCCTTTGCATTGGTTGCTTTACTGGGACAGAGTATGAGCGCTTATATGACCATCGTAAAATATACGTTTATAACAGTTTGATATAGATGCTTCCTATATCAGTCTGGACTGCCATAAGGAGACTTGAACCGTGCGGAGTACAGCGGCCTAGATATGCTGACGAATCGCGTCGATATAGGCCCGGCCGTAGCGCGTGAGCGTCGTGTTCTTGCGCGTGATAATGCCAATCTCCATGTACTCGTCTACATCGAGCGGAATCGAGATAATACCGGGGCCGTTAAGTTCATGGCTGATCACGCCCGAACACACCGTGTAGCCGTTGAGGCCCATGGCCAAATTGAACAACGTCGCACGGTCGCGCACGCGGATATTTTTGCGACGCTCGAACGTCGAGGTCAGCTCCTCGGAATAGTAAAACGAGTTGTAGCTACCCTGCTCGTAGGACAGGAACGGGTAGTCTTCCAAGTCCTCGAGCGTCACGCTGGAGCGGTCCGCCAGCGGATGGTCGGCGCAGACGAAGACATGCGGCGTGGCGCAGAAGAGTCCTTCGAACACGAGCTCGTTGGCCACCAGCATGCGCTCGATGACCTCGCGGTTATGCTCGGATAAGTACAGGATGCCCAGTTCGCTTTTCATATGCGCGACATCCTCGATAATCTCGTGAGTCTGCTCCTCGCGCAGGGTGAAGTCGTAACGCGCGGCATCGAACTCGCGGATCACGTCGACAAACGCGTTGACGGCAAAGGAATAATGCTGGCAGCTCACACTAAAGTGCGGCACCTGCTCGGATGCGCCCTTGTACTTGCCCTCGAGCAGGTCGGCCTGGTCGAGTACCTGGCGCGCATAGCCCAAGAAGGTCTCGCCTTCCTCGGACACAATGACGCCCTTGTTGGTGCGCTCAAAGATATGCACACCCATCTCGTTTTCGAGATCGCGGATCGACGCGGTAATCGAAGGCTGCGACACAAAGAGCCGGCGCGAGGCCTCGGTGATGCTGCCGCATTCGGCAACCTTAACAACATACCTGAGCTGCTGAAGCTTCATGTCTTTCTCCCTAGACGTTCGTGGCGGCAAGACCCGCCGCGTCCACCTGACGCATAAACGGCGGCATCTCCCCCGTCGCGGCGCAGGCGGCAATCTGATGCAGAGCCCCGGCAACCGCATCGTCTGCCGCAGCGCCGATATGCCAGCGCGCGGCAGCAGTGACGGCCTCGTTGGCATTGGCGACTGCAACGGAGTTGGGAACGGCACCGATCATGGGCAGATCGTTATCGGAATCGCCAAATACGGCCACCTCATCGGGCGTCAGGCCCAAAGCGCGCGCCAGCTCCAGCGCAGCGCAGCCCTTGTCCCAACCGGCCGGGAGAATATCGAATAGGCGCACGCGGTTGTTGGGAAATACAAGCGAGAGCTCCGGCACCTCGGCAGCAATGCGCTCGCGCAGCTCAGCAAGCTCTTCGCGCGAGCGGGCGCTCCAGATATTCGCCTTGTATACCGGGGCATCATCGACAACAGGACGGCACGGGGCCTCTTCGCCTTTGAGCCACGCATTACCGCCCGACTCCATGGCGCGACGAACGCGCTCGGGATCGCTCGTCACGCAGTAGGCATCGTTATTCCAAAAGTCATCACCCAGGCTGTAGACCTTCAGATACGAATCATCGGTCTCTTGCTCCAAGTAGTCAGCCAAGCGCATAAGGGCGGCGTTATCGGTTGCATGCGAGGCTACCGCCTCGCCGTCCACAAACATGACCTGACCGTTACAGAACGCGCCAGTCGAAAAGCACTCGGAACAATTTTTGAACATCCAGCCCATCGCGGACGGCTGACGACCCGAAACCGGCCCAAAGTGCAGACCCGCCGCCTGCATGGCATGAATACCCTCAATGGCGTAGTCGCTGGCGCCGTCATGCCCGGCTGGAATCAGCGTATCGTCCATATCGGTCAGCACAAGTTTGATCATAGAGTCCCCCAGTCATTTTCACCGCAACCATTGTAACGGTGCGCTAGTATAGGGAACAACAGATTCGATGCGGGAGTGCCGGCGGTGCAAACCACAAGGCTGAGAGGGCATGGGGCCCAATCCTTTGAACCTGTCAGTTAATGCTGGCGTAGGGAGCATGCCGCCTTTACAGGGGCGCTGTCTATGCACAGCGCCCCTTTTCTATGCCAAGGAGGCATGTGCAGTGATTGATTCGGAACAGCTTAAGCAACATGTGATCAAGGCCGTGGAGGAGATTCGCGCCACCAATCCGATGGCCGGCTCCATCACCAACACGGTGACGATTGACTTTGTCGCCAACGCACAGCTCGCCGTGGGCGGATCGGCCGCCATGGTCTATCTGCCCGACGAGGGCGAGGCACTCGTTGCCGGCGGCGGCGCCATCTATCTCAATATGGGTACGCTCTTCCCCATCTACGAGCAGACGATTCCCCGCGCGGCCAAGGCGGCACACGACGCCGGCAAGCCCTGGGTGCTCGATCCGGTGGGCCTGGGCATCGGTAGCCTGCGCACCCAGTTGGTAAACGAACTCAAGCAGTACAAGCCCGCCATCGTGCGCGGCAACGCCTCCGAGATCATCGCGCTCGCCGGCCTGTGGGGTCTTGAGGGCGAGGCGGCCGATCTGAGCCGCGTGCGCGGTGTCGATACCACCGACACGGTAGACGCTGCCCGCGATGCCGCCGCGGCGCTCGCCCGCTACACCGGCGGCGCCGTTGTGGTCTCGGGCGAAGTCGACCTGATTACCGACGGCACAACCGTGGCCAAGTCCCACGGCGGCAGCCCGCTCATGTCCAAGATCACCGGTTGCGGCTGCTCGCAGGGCGGCGTGCTGGCCGTGTATGCCTGCGCCGCCGACCCGTTTACGGCAGCCGTCTGCGGTACCGCCGTCTACAACGTCGCTGGCACGCGTGCTGCCGCCGTCGCCGATGCCCCGGCGAGCTTTAAGGTCGCCTTTATCGACGAGCTCTACCGCGCGAGCGCCCAGGACATCGCCGATAACCGACTCGAGCTCGAGGAGGCATAAGCCATGTCCGAGCCCGCAACCAATGCCGGCATGAACACGCTCGTCGCTGTGGCCATCGCCCCATGCGGCACCGGCGATGAGCTATCCGCCGAGGTCGCCGAGGTCGTGCGCGTCATTCGCGAGAGCGGCCTTCCCAACCGCACCACCTCGATGTTCACCGAAATCGAGGGCGACTGGGACGAGGTCATGCAGGTCGTGCGCGACGCAACCTTTGTGTTGGCGAGCAAGGGCATCCGCACCGAAGTCGTGCTCAAAGCCGATATTCGACCCGGATTTACCGACACCATGACCGGCAAGCTCGAGCGCATGGAAGCACAGATCAAGAAGCAGGAGGAAGCACGATGAGCATCCGCGACAACCTTGATATCTCGGCCTATCTGGTACTCGGCCCCGAAAACACGCTCGGGCGCCCCGTGGGCGATGTGGTGGCCCAGGCGCTCGACGCCGGCTTTACCTGCATCCAGGTGCGCTCCAAGGTGGCAAGCGCCCGCGAGATCATTGCGCTGACCGGCGACGCCGCGCAGGCAATCGCTCAGGCCGGCAAGACCGGTCAGGTCGCCTTGCTGATCGACGACCGTCTGGACTGTGTGTTTGCCGCACGCGAGCAGGGTATTGCTGTCGACGGCGTGCACGTGGGCCAAAGCGATATTCCCGTCGAGGTCTGTCGCAAGTTGCTGGGCCCCGACGCCATCGTGGGCCTTTCGGCCCGTTGCGAGGAGATGCTCGAGTACGTCAAGACCGCCGACATGAGCCTAGTCGACTACCTGGGCATCGGTCCACTCCACGAGACCGAGACCAAGCGCGACTGCGGACGCGCGGCCGACGGCTCTATCATCACCAAGAGCTTTGAGGACCTGGCCGCACTCCACGCGGCAAGCCCCGTGCCCATCGTGGTGGGCGGCGGCGTCAAGACGGCCGACCTGCCGCAGCTCAAAGCCACCGGCGTCGATGGCTTCTTTGTGGTGAGCGCCGTCTGCAGTGCCGACGACCCCTACGCCGCGGCCAAGGAGCTTGTCGACACCTGGCAGCAGGCATAGGCATAAGCCGAGCAGCTGATTCGCAGTCTCATATCTTCAGCAATGGAAAGCGCATCCCAGTTTGGATCTCCATTCCGGGATGCGCTTTCCGCATGCGACCCTTACCCCGCCAGATACGCTTCCAACGCCGGCAAGGTCGCCTCCGCATCGCGGCGACCAATCTGGTAGATGCGCTCAAGTTCATCGGGCTCGCGACACAGCGACGGCACCTTCACCGATTCGCTCGGACGCACCACAAAGATTTCGCCGGCAGCCTCGCGACGTGCCAGGTCATCGAGCGTGGCATTGTAGACCTCATGCCGATGCTCAAGCGCTGCGACAAACTCCGGATAGTGACGGAACACGCGCCGCAGCATGGGCATCACGCTGTTGGGCTGCTTCACAAAGCCCGCCGGCTGCGTGAGCACCACGATATTGCGGTCATACCCCTGCGCAAACAGCCATGCACTGGGAATAGAATCGGCCACGCCGCCATCCAGGTACTTGCGGCCCTCAATGGCGACAGGACGCGTCGCCACGGGAATTGCCGACGACGCCCGGATCCACTCGATATCGCGCTCGTCGCCATACGGCAGATCGTGATAGACGGCCTTGCCCGTCTCGATATCGGTACACACGCACGTAAACCGCATGGGGCAGGCGCGATATGTCTCCAGGTCGATGGGATCGCGCTCGATGGGCACCTCGTGATAAGCAAAGTCGGCATTGAACATATCGCCGGTCCGCAGCCAGCTTGCTACACCCGCATAGCGCTTATCGGCACAATAGGCCTTGTTATAGCGAATGGCGCGGCCGATCTGGCGCGATTTAAAGTTGTAGCCAAACGCCGCGCCCGCCGAGACACCCACCATATGGTCGCAAGTTAAGCCGTGCTCCATCCAAACGTCGAGCACGCCCGCCGTATACATACCGCGGTAGCCGCCTCCCTCGAGTGCCAGCCCCACCGTGCGCGTCGTATTTGATTGTACCATGCGACCATCTCCGTCCCCACAAATTCAAACGGGACAAGTATACCCGTCAACATATATCGTCCCAGTCGCATTTTTATCGAACATCGCATCGTCGCGCTACCGCTTGTCGAACAATAGCCGCCCACAGCATGTGCACCCATATATAATTGTGCACTATTGTTTACACTACTCAGCTGTTATCAACAGCGAACATTAGCCGGCAAATTAACTCAACAACGCGGCAAGGCGGGGGCCTGGATACATGCAAAGCGCTGAGCAACGACGCGTGTACACAACGAGCTCGCCCGACGCAATCCGCCCCGACCTCAGAAAGCCACTTAGAACATGGAAACTGTCAGCAATTACACCGAAACGCTCGAAAAGACCGTCCGCGACCTTCTCGAGCGGCAGGAGGATCTGATCAGGACCGCCTTTACCGACCAGCTTACCGGGCTTGGCAACCGTGGCGGCTTTGCCCGTTCCCTCGAGGAGCTCTGGGGGCAGGACGCCCCCGTTACCATGGCGTTCATCGATATCGACAATCTCAAGCACTGCAACGACGTCTTTGGACATGACGAGGGCAACCGCTATATCTTGCAGGTAAGTCTCTATCTTAATCTGTATATGAAGGTGGGCGAAGCGGCGTTTCGCATAGGCGGCGACGAGTTTGCCATCCTATCTACGATTGCAACCGAGGACGACCTCGCCGAACGTCTGAAACACTGCCGAACGGTTCTGCTCAAAAACAACGATTCCGAGATGCCCCACTCGTTTAGCTACGGAGTGTCACATGCCGACCCCGCCCTGGGCGAAGCTTCCAATCGCATGACGCTCGATGCCGACCATCGCATGTACGACTACAAGCTACGTCATGCCATGCACCTCGATCGACGCAATATCACGCAAGTTCACGCCGACGACTTCGAAATAAGCGATCGAATTTTTGACGCCTTTTCGATGCTCAATGAGGGCCGATATTTCTTTATCGAGAACTTGGACAAACATCGCACCCTTTGGTCACAAGGTGCCTTGCGCGATCTTGGCCTTCCCTCGGAGCACATAGACAACTGTCGCGATTACTGGAAAACGCGCGTCCATCCCGACGACCTTGAGGCCTGCATCAACGACATCGACCAAGTCTACAACGGCACCAAGCACCGTCGCGTCATGCAGTATCGTGTGCGCAACGCCGTCGGCGACTACGTCCTTTGCCGTGCTCGCGGGTTTCGTATCGACGGCGACGGAAATGTCCCCTCGCTCTATGTCGGCGAGCTCGTCAACCACTCACTTGCCGAAACCGTCGACGCCGCCACAGGCCTCGGAACGCAGCGCATGCTGGCCAACGCCATCGACGCCTGCCGCCGCGATCGTTGCGAGACAGGGCTTATAGCGGTGCGCGTTCGTGGCACGACAAAGCTCAACGAGCTCTACGGGGCCGAGGCCGTCGACAACATGCTTGCCGAATACGCAGGCCGTATGCTGTCGATCACTCGCGGCAGGAGCCGGGTCTACCGTTCACGAAGCGTTCAGTTCGTCGTGCTCAGCAACGACCTAGACCACGAGGCATTCGAGCAACTGACCCGCCACCTTAAAGAGGCCGTTTTCGCTCCTGTTCGAATCGCAGGCGACACCATTACTCCCGTCTGCCTTGTCGTCCCGGCCTTTTACGAGCACTTAACCCATCAAGCGACCGCCGTTTTAGGCGAACTCAACCGTCGCCTTCGCACGGCCGGCGGGCTTGTTCCCAACGACAGCCTCCCCATACCCGAGGCTGAGCGCAAAAGCGCCATCGCCGAACGTATCGACTCGCTCACGGGTCTCTATCGACCCAGCGAGTTTATGCGGCGCGCCAACGCTTTTCTCGAGGCAAGACGCGACGGCGCCTGGTGCATCGCCACGGTCGACATGGGCCACATGCGCCTGTTTAACGAATGGTATGGACAGGCCGAAGGCGACCGCCTGCTTGCCGATGTGGGCACGGTCCTCAAGGACATCGAGAATGCCGACATGGGCGTCGCAGGGTACTGGGGCCAAGATGACTTTTGCGTACTCATCCCCTTTAAGCACATCACCGTCCATCAAATCTACAACCGCGTTCGCGAGGCAGTAGCCAGGTATGATGGCGGCGTAGGTTTTTGGCCGTCCATGGGCGTTTACCCCATCGATTCCAATGAGGAGATCACCATCGATGCGCAGGCAAAGGCCATGTTTACCAATCGGCGCGCAAAAAACGACTTTAAGGAGCGCATTGCCATTTTTTGCCCCGAGGAGTACAAGCGCGAAATCGTGTTCAACCGCACGCTGACCGAATTCCAGTACGCGCTGTCAAATGGTCGCATCACGTACTATCTTCAGCCCCAGGTCGATATGGAAACCGGCGAGATTATTGGCGCCGAAGCACTCACCCGCTGGATTAACAAGGACGGCTCTCTCATTTCGCCCGCAACGTTTATCCCCGCACTCGAGGAAAGCGGCTTTGTAGTGACGCTCGACAAATATGTTTGGCAGGGCGTCGCCATGTGGCTCCGCGAGCGCCTCAATCGAGGACTTCGCGTGGTTCCGATTTCCCTCAATGTGTCGCGCGTAGACATTCTTGCCTGCGATGTCGCCGAGCATATGGGGTCGCTCGCCGCCCAGTACAACCTGCCGCCCGAACTCATGCACATCGAGATCACCGAGACCGCCTATACCGGAGAGTCCGAGGCCGTGGATAAGCTGACCGCGGATCTGCACACCCGTGGCTTCTCGACCTACATGGACGATTTTGGCACCGGCCAGTCCACGCTCGCGATGCTCAAGAACGTCAACGTCGACGTCATCAAGCTCGACCGCACCTTTGTGCCCACCGACCGCGATCAAGGCCGCAGCACGCAAATCATTTCATCGATGCTCGAAATGGCGCAGTCGCTCCATCTGCCCGTCGTGGTCGAAGGCGTCGAGACAAATGAGCAGGCGAACATGCTACGACAAATGGGCGCCCGCTACGCTCAGGGCTTCCTCTACTACCGCCCCATGCAGGCGAAGGATTTTGAGGCATTGCTCGATGGCGGCAATAACAACTGATACGCTCGCGCGCAAAACGCCACCGTCGAAGGGGATATTTATCTCCATTAGCTAACTTATATCCCCAATTCAAACCGAATTGGGGATATGATACAAACCGTTGTTCCGCCCAAGGAGGTTATCCATCATGAACGAGTCGTATCGCCTGGGCGAGCAATCGATTATTGCCTATCTTCAGCGACTTGCGAACGGCGTCTCGACCGCCGAACTCGATGTTGCCGCGCTGCCTGCTGGGCTACGCGCCGTTGGCGAGCAACTGCAAAAGACGCATGCCATCCTGCAACAAGAGCGCCAGCTGCTTGAGCGCAACGCCTATATCGATCCGCTCACCAACTTGGGCAACCGCAACGGATTCGACCGTCACGTCGAGCAACTCTGGCGCAAAGGCGACCCCTTCACCTGCGCCTATATTGACATCGACCATCTCAAGCATTGCAATGATAGGTTTGGCCACGCCGAAGGCAATCGCTATATTCTGAGCATCTGCCGCACGCTCTCCGAAACCATGGAGCACGATGAGATGCTGTTCCGTATCGGTGGAGACGAGTTTGTGCTCATCTCGCTCTCCGCAAACGAGATTGAACTCGAGCAGCGCTTGGAGCAGGTACGTACCAGGCTGATCGAGGCGAGCTCAGGTGGCAAGGCGCCCATGATCGGCAGCTTTAGCTTTGGCTGCTCGCGCGTCGATCCACTTGCTGGCGACACGCGTCGCCAGATGACAATGGATGCCGATCGCAAGATGTATCGCTATAAGCTTATGCATCGTGTGCAGCAACCGAAAGACGATGACGCGCCGCAACGCCCAATCGTCGATCAGCTTCCCTGCAACGACCGGGTGTTCCAAGCGATCTCCATGAGCTCCGAGACGCGCTATCCGTTTATCCTCAATCTCGATACGGGAGAATCGCAATGGTCGGTTAACGCCGTGCGCGATTTTGACCTGCCCTCCCAGCACCCTTTTAACTCACTCGACATGTGGCTCGCCCGCGTTCATCCCGAGGACCGCGACAACGTACGTGTCGAGCTCGACATGGTGATAAACGGCACGTGGCACTTCCACTACATGCAGTATCGCGTAATGGATGCCACCGGAAAATACGTGCTTTGCGACTGCACGGGCTACCGCTTGGACGGCACCGATACCGAGCCCGGCATGTATGTAGGCATTATCATCAACCGAAGCTTGGCAGATACGACCGATTCCGTGACCGGCTTGGGCGATATTCACGCCCTGGTCAACGCCATTGGCGAAATGCGTCGCGTGGCGCGCAAGGCTGGTTTGATCGCCATCAAAATCGACGATATCGCTCAGGTCAATGCCCGCTTTGGCTTTGATGCGGGCGACCGCGTTTTGGCAGAATGTGCCGCCTGTCTGGTGGAATGCTCGCGCGGTAAGGGTCGTATGTTCCGCTCGACGGGGCCGATGTTCGTGGCTCTTTTCGACGACTTTGATCCCGAAGAAACCGATGCGATTGCAGAGGAAATCGAGCGGTTCCTGGGTTCGCCCGTGCTCTTTGGCCCATTTGAATATCAGCCGCCCATTCGCGTGGCCACGCTCCATCTGGACGGCGTCGACCGTCAGCCCGTTTCGATTTTGAACGAGCTCAAAGCGTTGCTCGGGAAAGCCGTGCAGGTGCCAGGTACCAAACTGGATTAGCACCGCGCCCACACCGCCTCCCCCATCGTGCGATAATCCTCTGCAGAAGTCACCGACAGCAGAGGGAGTTTGTGATGAAGGTTCTTTTGGTCAATGGCAGCCCCAAGGCAAACGGCAACACCGCCCGCGCACTCGCCGAGGTCGCCGAGCAACTCAATGCCGAAGGCATTGATACCGAGGTGTTTCAGCTGGGCACCAAGCCCATTCGCGACTGCATTGGCTGTGGTCAGTGCGGCAAGCTCGATTGCCGCTGCACCTTTGACGATGACGTGGTGAACGAGCTGATCGCTGCCGCCGAGCAGGCAGATGGCTTTGTCTTTGGCTCGCCCGTCTACTATGCGCACCCCAGCGGACGTATCCTTTCGGCCCTCGATCGCGCATTCTATGCCGGCAGCAAAGCCTTTGCACACAAGCCGGGCGCTGCCGTCGCCGTTGCCCGTCGCGGCGGCACGTCGACCACCTTCGATGTGCTCAACAAGTACTTCACCATCAACCAGATGCCCGTAGTTGCTTCCACCTACTGGAACAACGTGTTTGGCCGCGTGCCCGGCGACGCCGATGGGGATGCCGAGGGCCTTGCCACCATGCGCAACATCGGTAAGAACATGGCTTGGCTCCTGCGCTGCATTGAGGCAGGACAGGCCGCCGGTATCAATGCGCCCGAAGCCGATCGCGCAACGACCAACTTCATTCGATAGAACGGCGGAACATGAATATTCAAATCTTCGGCACCAAAAAGTCCTTCGATACCAAGAAGGCCCAGCGCTATTTTAAGGAACGCCGCATTAAGGTGCAGTTTATTGACCTTAAGGAAAAGGAGATGAGCAAGGGCGAGCTCACGAGCGTGATGCAGGCGGTCGGCGGCATCGACAAGCTGCTCAACACCAAAGCCAAGGACGAGGAGACGCTCGCGCTCATCCAGCACCTTACCCCCAGTCAGCGCTTCGACAAGCTGCTCGAGAACCAGCAGGTTCTAGCCGAGCCCATCGTGCGCAACGGCAAAAAGGCCACCGTCGGTTATTGCCCCGATGTATGGGGAGCCTGGGAGTAGCTTGTGTTATTTGCCGGCGCGTGGGTATAAGAGCAGGCGTTTGGCATAAGATTCAACTGTAAGCCATGTCTAACAAAGGAGGGCACATGCCCAACAAACCCGTGAAGATCATCATGCTTACCGGATACCTCGGTGCCGGCAAGACCACGCTGCTCAACCACATCCTCGCTAACGACGGCGGCATCCGCGCCGCCGTGATCGTCAACGATATCGGCGAGATCAACGTCGACGCCAGCCTTATCGCCGACGGCGGCCTTTCCGAGACCGATGACCTCATCCCGCTTACCAACGGCTGCATCTGCTGCACGCTTTCGGACGACCTGGCCAACCAGCTGCAGGGCATCGCCGATTCGGGCAACTTCGATTACATCATCATCGAGGCATCGGGTATTTGCGAGCCCATCCCCATCGCTTACACCATCTCGAGCTTCTGCGACGAGGCCAAGGTGGGCGGCGAGCCCAAGCTCGCGCTCGACAACATCGTGGCCGTGGTCGACTGCGCCCGCATGTACGACGAGTTCAACGGCGGTCGCGACCTGCTGGCCGAGGATATCGACGAGGACGACATCGAGAGCCTGCTCATCCAGCAGATTGAGTTCTGCTCTACGCTGATCCTCAACAAGACCGATACCGTGACGCCCGAACAGATCGCCGAGCTCAAGGCCATCGTGCGCAGCCTGCAGAAAGACGCCGTGATCGTCGAGGCCCAAAACGGCGAGGTCCCCATGGAGGAGCTGCTCGACACCGACCGCTTCGACTTTATGCGCGCCTACAACTCCGCCGCCTGGATCGAGGCCATGGAGCATCCCGAGGAGCACGACGACCCCGAGGTGCTCGAGTACGACATCGAGACCTTTGTGTACTCGCGCCGCAAGCCGTTTGACCTGCAGAAGTTCACCGATTTTGTTGAGCAGGAGTGGCCCGACGAGGTCATCCGCGTCAAGGGCCCGCTGTGGCAGACCGGCGATCCGGACATGTGCTACATGTTCGAGCAGGCCGGCCACCAGATGCGCCTGATGGAGAACGGCCTGTTTGTCGACTCGGCGCCCGAGGGCGAGAAGCAGAAGATCATCGACGAGAACCCCGAAATCATGCAGATTTGGGACGACGAGACGGGCGACCGCATGACGAGCCTGTGCATCATCGGCCGTCACATGGACAAGGATGCGCTCATCGCCTCCCTCGATGCCTGCCTGACCGACTGGCACCGCGCCTAGGTTTATCCAAGCGGGCATTTTTCCGCCTACACAACCGCCAAACCACCACGAAGGTGCCCTTCGTGGTGGTTTTTCGTTCTGAGCCAAGGAGATTCATGTTCAATATCGTGCTGTACGCACCCGAGATTCCGGCCAATACGGGCAATATCGGCCGCACCTGCGTGGTTACCGGTGCCCGCCTGCATCTGGTGGAGCCGCTGGGGTTTTCGCTCGACGACAAGACGGTGCGTCGTGCCGGACTGGGCTACTGGCAAAACTTGGACGTGACGACCTATGCCGGCTGGGAGGATTTCCTTGCGCGCAACGGCCTCTCCCCTGCCGACGAGCGCCTGCATCTGCTGACCAAAAAGGCGCGCAGAACCTATGCGCAGAGTACCTACCGCGATGGCGACTACTTGGTCTTTGGCAGCGAGAGCTCGGGCATTCCCGAGCCACTGCTTGCCGCGGCGCCCGAGCGCTGCGAGCGCATCCCGATGCTGCGCGATTGCGACTCACTCGATAACGCCGAGGCCTGGGAAGCCCACGAGAAATCGCTGGGACATACCGAGGACGGCCACGAGGCCATCCTTCGGCAGGATATCTGCGGCAACTTCGTCAATCCCGACGACTACCGCATCAGCGCCCTCAACCTTTCCAACAGCGCCGCCATCGTCCTCTACGAAGCCCTGCGCCAGACAGACTTTCCGAGAAAGTGACAAAGGGACTATCCCTTCGTCACTTTCACTTACAAATAGCGGCCGGTGATGCTTGCGGGGCAGGCCGCGATGTCGCTCGGCGTGCCGGCGCAGACGATTTGCCCGCCCGCATCGCCACCGCCCGGGCCCATGTCGATCACGTAATCGGCGTTACGGATAAGGTCGAGATCGTGTTCGATCACGATAACTGTGGCGCCCTTGGCAACGAGGCCGTCAAACACGTTCAACAGCACCTGAACATCGAGCGGATGCAGGCCGATCGTGGGCTCGTCAAATACGAATACGGCATCATCCTGCACGCGGCCCATCTCGCTCGCGAGCTTAAGGCGCTGTGCCTCACCGCCCGAAAGCGCCGGTGTGGGCTCGCCAAGCGTGAGATAACCCAAGCCCAGGTCGTGCAAGGTCTGCAAACGCGTCTGAACCTTCTTGAGTCCCAGTGTGGCGTCAATGGCCTCGTCCACACTCATGTCCATGAGCTGCGGCAACGTCAGCAAGCTCCCGTCCCTACCCTCGCGATGGATATGCGAGGCGGCCTCGGCGTAGCGCGAACCACGGCATGCTGGGCAGATGATCTCGACGTCGGGCAAAAACTGCACGTCGAGCGATATCGAGCCCGTGCCGTCACACGTAGGGCAGCGCAAGGCGCCGGTGTTGTAGCTAAAGGCGCCCGCCTTGTAGCCGGCTGCCTTGGCCTCGGGCGTACGGGCGAAGGCGCGGCGCAGCTCATCATGGATGTCGGCATAAGTCGCTACCGTCGAGCGCACGTTGGCGCCGATGGGCGTAGCGTCAATCAGGTTTGCGCGGGCAATACCCTCGGCATCGACCCAACGCACGTGCCCCGGCAGGCGCTCGCCAGCTGCCTGCGCCTTGAGTGCCGGGATGAGCGTCTCGAGCACCAGTGTCGTCTTGCCCGAACCCGAAACGCCCGTTACCGCGACAAGGCGGCCGCGCGGGATATCGACTTCGAGCGGTTTGACGGTATGGATGGCCTCGGTTGCCATGCGGATATGTCCCTGCTCGAACATTTCGTCGTCAGTCACCTGCGGACGCATGCGCTTGGACTCTGTGCACAAAAACGGGGCGATGCGGCTGCCCTGCGATTGTTCGACCTCGTCCACCGTGCCAACGGCAATCACATTACCGCCGCCTGCTCCGGCAACGGGGCCCATCTCGACCAGATAGTCGGCTTCCGCCAGTACGCGCGTGTCGTGGTCGACAACAACCACGGTGTTGCCGTCGCCCACCAGATCGCGCATCACGCCCACCAAGCCGTCGACATTGGCAGGGTGCAAGCCGATCGAAGGCTCGTCCAGTACATAGAGCACGCCCGTCGATCGGTTGCGCACCACACGGGCGAGCTGGACGCGCTGGCGCTCACCCGTGGAGAGTGTGGCACCGGCGCGGTCGAGTGAAAGGTAATCGAGACCCAGGTCGACCAGGCGACGGGCCGCACTCAAAAACGAATCGCAGATATCCGCTGCCATGGGCTGCATCTCGGCCGGCAAGGATGCGGGCACCCCGCGCACCCACTCAATCGCCTCGCCCAGCGTCATGGCCGCGGCTTGCGCCAGATTGATACCGCGTACCTGGGGCTGGCGCGCAGCCTCGGAGAGACGCGTGCCACCACAGTCACGGCATGGCCTCTCGCACAAAAAGCGAGCTACACGCTTAAGCCCCTTATCGTCCTTAACCTTGGCGAGCGCATTCTCGACGGTATAGACGGCGTTGTAGTAGGTAAAGTCGAGTGGCGTGGCGCCCTCACCGTTTTTGGGGACGTAGAGAATGTGCTTCTTAACCGCCGGACCATGAAACACGATGTCGCGCTCTTGAGGCGTGAGCTGGTTAAACGGCACGTCGGTGCGCACGCCCATCTCGCCTGCCACCTGCTTCATCAGATCCCACATGAGCGTGCCCCAGGGAAGCACCGCGCCTTCGTTGATAGTCTTTGACTCGTCGGGCACCAGGCTCGCCTCGTCCACCTCGCGCATGACACCGGTACCGCCGCAGGTAGAGCACGCGCCGCCGCTGTTAAAGGCAAGGTCCTCGGCACCCGGCGCGTAGAACTCGCGGCCGCATGCGGGGCACGCGAGCGACAGGCCCGCAGCCACGTTAAGGCTCGGCTCCACACGCGCCCCGCAATGCGGGCACACGTGATGGGCGCAGCGGCTAAAGAGTAGACGCAGGCTATTGTTGAGCTCGGTCATGGTGCCAAATGTGGAACGCACACCCGGCACGCTCGGACGCTGGTGTAGCGCGAGCGCCGCCGGTACGTGCAATACCTCATCCACCTGAGCGTGCTCGGCCTGCGTCAAACGACGGCGGGTATAAGTGCTGAGCGCTTCCAAGTAGCGACGCGAGCCCTCGGCATAAAGAACCCCCAGCGCCAGCGAACTCTTGCCCGAACCCGACACGCCGGCAATGCCCACGAGCTTTCCCAGCGGAATATCGATATCGATGTCTTTGAGGTTATGGACGCGCGCGCCACGCACCTCGATAGCCTGCGGGCTCATCTTCTGTTCCGTCACCTTTATCACCCTACTCATGCCATAAAACTCGATCGCGAATGTACGCGCCCAGCATGGGCACGGTAAACCGGACGAGGCCGTATCCGGCAGCCTCGATGACGCGCTCGCGAATCAGGCTTGCGCGATATTTACTCGCCCAGCTCTGGGTACGCTCGCAGCGCTCAATGATATCCGCCATGCGCGTCGGTTTGCCCTCGTCAACCGCCATGGCCTCGATAAAGAGGCGCTGTGGACTGTGCAGCCCGTAATACAGAGGCGCGTCAACCGCTTCGTAGAACTCGGAGACGGCATCCGCATGGCCATCCTCGACATCGCGCCTTTCGATGACCTGCGAGCTACGCCGGACAGCAGACCGCCACATGTAATATCCCACCAGCTGAACCATATAGGGATGCCCCATGCTCTTGCGCGCCGCAAGGTCCGCCGTCTCCGCGTCAACGTAAAGACCAGCGTCTTTGACCGTCTGGATATACGAATCGCGCACCTCGGGCAAAGATATCGCCCCCAACGTACGCTGCTGGGCACGCCGCAAAAACGTCACGCTCGGCTCTTCGAGCAGATCGTCAACCATACTGGGTAAGCCGGCGAACACCAGCGCAAGACCGCGCTGGTCGCTATCGGACAAGCCCGTGGCATCCTGATCTCCGAGCACCTGCTGATAGAGAACGGCAAGAGCCGCTAGTTCCTCGATAGACGCAGATTGCGCCTCGTCAATCGCAAACAGTATGCCCTTGCCTGGACCGAGCTTCTTGAGGCGCTCGTTGACCAGCCCTCGCAACGCTTCGCCCTTTGCCCGCGCCGCCTCGACCGACATCCGGCCAAACGACGGACCGAACTCCATTGACGTCACAACGGGTTTATTCGAGCGAAGCGCGTCGGCCAATCGGTCGCATAAGCCAAGCGAAGCGGAATCGGAGACAACCGCCCATCCGCGCTCATTGGCTAGACGTTGCAGCTCCCGCAGGAGAACCGTCTTGCCGCAGCCGCGGTTTCCCGTAATGAGCATGAGCCTACCCGGCGCTCCGGCGCCGTTATCGAGCCCTTCCTCGAAATCTTCGATGACCGACTCGCGGCCGATGAGTATCGGAGGCCGCTTGCCAGCCGTGGGCTTAAAGGGATTTGGGTTCATGTCGGCCTCCTCGGATTGGCAAACCCTGGCAATAGTTATACCAACTTATACCGAGTTATACCAATAGCATATGACAAAGGAGCTGTCCCTTTGTCACATGTGGCCGAAAAACTCGGCGTCTGCTGCTCGCCAGGGGCGGAAGGTGGTGGGATCGATCTTTACGTGCGCCGCGGCGGGTACGTCGTACCATTTGACCGTGTAACCGGCGCCGTGAGAGCAAAAGACCGAATCGGGCGTGTTGGGCAGATCGGTCTCGGGCCCATAGGCGGCCGCCTCGATTACGCGCTCGGCATCATGGCAAGCCGCATAGCCGGCGAACTCTAGGTACAGATGCCCGCGACCGCTCGTGTAGGCGGCCACCTCCAGCGCGTAATCCTGCACCTCGGATGCCGGCACGCGACCCACAAGCTTTGCCCGGTCGTCCGCCATCACCGGCGGCTCGCATTCGGCACCCATGCGCGTGGCATCCGAGAGCGCCCGGCCCACGCACTCCCCCGGCACCTCGAGCTCAAAGCGGTACCACGGCTCCAACAGCACCGCCGCGCCAGCCTCACGTGCCTGCATGAGCCCCTGGCGAACCGCGCGGTACGTGGCCTGGCGAAAATCGCCGCCCTCGGTGTGTTTGGCATGCGCGCGGCCGCCCGTGAGCGTAATGCGCACATCGGTGATGGGCGAGCCGGTCAGCACGCCCAGGTGATCGCGCTCCATGGCGTTGGTGAGCGCCAGACGCTGCCAGTTAAGATCGAGCTCGTCGGTCGAGGTCACGGTGCCAAACTGTACGCCCGAGCCCGCCGGCAACGGCTCCAGGCGCAGATGCACCTCGGCATAGTGGCGCAGTGGCTCAAAGTGGCCCACGCCCTCGACCGGCTGCGAAATAGTCTCCTTATAGAGAATGCCGCCAGACTCAAACGTAACCGAAAGGCCAAAACGATCGGCCAACACCCGCTGCACGATCTCGAGTTGCACGGCGCCCATCAACTGCAGGTGAATCTGCTCCAGATGCGTATTCCAGCTTACGCCGAGCATGGGATCTTCGTCCGCCAGCTCAGTCAATGCTTTGAACACCGTATGGACATCATGTTCGCCCGGAAGCACCGTATAGGTAAGGACTGGCGCAATGACGGGCGCATCGCCCGCAGGCTCCGCGCCCAGGGCGTCCCCTGGGCGAACGTGCGCAAGACCCGTCACGGCACAAATACCGCCAGCAGCAACTTCTTGGGCAAGCTCATACTTTTCGCCGTTATAGATGCGTACCTGATCGACCTTCTGTTCCCACGCCTCGGCACCGGAACGTCCGTTAATCACCTGTTTGGCATGCAGCGTGCCGCCGGTCACTTTAACCCAAGCCAAGCGCTCGCCGCGGTCCCCGCGGCTGACGCGATAGACGCGGGCGGCAAACTCCGGGAGCCACGCTTGTTCGCGCATCAGCGCGCATATACCATCCAACAGCTCGTCCACACCTTGGTCCTTGAGCGCCGAGCCGGCAAAGCAGGGAAAGAGCTTGCGCTCAGCAACCATGCGCGACAGCGTCGCGGAGGAAAGCTCACCCGCCTCAAGAAACTCCTCGAGCGCCGCCTCGTCTAACGCAGCAGCATCCTCCTGAACGGTGCCGCCCGCCAGCAGTTCGTTGGCATCCAGGCAGCCCTCGGAAAGACGCTGCCCAAGCTGTGCCAGCAAAACATCGCGGCCGGGATTCTCCAAATCGATCTTGTTGATAAAGATGAACGTCGGGATGTCATAGCGCGCAAGCAGGCGCCACAGGGTTTCGGTGTGCCCCTGCACGCCATCGTTGGCACCCACAACCAAAATCGCATAGTCGAGCGCGCGCAGCGTGCGCTCCGCCTCGGCCGAAAAATCGACATGCCCTGGTGCATCTACGAGCATGACATGGGTGTCACCATGGTCGAGCACAGCCTGCGACGAGAAGATCGTGATACCGCGCTCACGCTCAATCTCGTTCGTATCCAGATGCGAGTCGCCATCGTCAACGCGGCCGCGCTTGCGAATGCGGCCCGCGTTAAACAGCATGGCCTCGGCCAGCGTGGTCTTGCCGGCATCGACATGCGCCAAGATTCCAACGACCGCTTGCTTCGACATGGCTCTCCTCTTATTGCAAGCCCATCGCACGCGGCAACGGGCACCCTCGTTCCACACTGGATGATACAATTTACGGGCCGGCGGGCGAAGCGGGCCCTATCCCCCGACCGAGCTCATCGCCCCGCGTTGCCGCGCGGCGATTTTCGTAGGTTCGCGCCTTGCGAAAGCCGGCACCTCCCCTTTTTGTCTGCCCTGGTTCATCTGGGGCAGTAACAACGCGAGCCTCACAACAACGCGTTTTACCAAAAATGGCCCCACTCGGGGCCATTTTCATTTCGGTGAAACGCTGGTATGTGACTCGGCCTTTATGCCTCGCGCAGCCAATCAAACGCGACGCGCGGCGTACCGTCCGACACATATACGATACCGGCGCGCTTAAACCCGGCCTTGAGGCTCGCACCCTGCATGGGCAGGTTGTCCTGATGTGTGTCGATGCGCAGGTGATCGGCACGCTCCTTGGCAAAGGCAAACATCGCGGCCGCGATACCGTGCACGGTGCCGTCGGATGCCACACGGTGCAGCACGGCGTACGGAGTGTCGCTGCGCCATTGACCATCCTCAATTACGTCATAGCACTCATCCGGGCCCGGTAAAAAGGCAAACGTCGCCACCACGCGACGGTCGACTTCACACACATAGCTGCCACCAGCGGCAATATCGGCAGCCAGTTGCTCGGCAGAAGGCGTGCCCTCGGGCCACTGCGTGGCGTTGCCATGTGCGCGCATAAAGGCGCGGGCCGCGTCATAGATAGCCATGACGGCTGGAATGTCGGTATCGAGGGTTTTTCTGATCATCACGCGGCGACCTCACGTTTATTGGTATCACTTTGATTGAGCAATGATACCAACGTTTGGAGAAGGGCGCGAAGCAGATGGGGAGCAAAAAGCGAGCCGCCTGGTCAAAGGCCAAAAGCGAGTTTTTGGGCGCTGCTACGGGCGGCGATATGAGTGACCTGTTTGCGCGCGAAGACGAGCGCCGCGACGCCCTGAACGCCGAGCGCGATGAAGCCTGGCGCTACAAGTCGTGCGAGCGCAAAAACCGTTACGACACGCGCGCCGAGGCCGAGGCCGTTATGGCCGACTGCGAAAACCGCGGGCGGCGCGGTTTGGCCTGCTACAAATGCGAATACTGCGGTGGATGGCACCTGACGTCGCACCCTTGGAAATAGGCGCCGCATCGGCACGGCATTGACGGAGCGCCAGCCATCGCACGCAAGCTACGGGCGCGGCGGCACCAAAACATCGTAACGAACGGCCTTGCCCGCAAGTTGATAGCTCGGCTTAACGCCGGCAAGCAGTGGCCCCTTCACCGGCCGCTTGATAACGACCTTGCGCGGGTGCACCGCAAGCGCGGCTTCGACCAGCGCCTCCTCATCGGCACACGGCTGTTCCAGATGATGCAAAAGTTGGAACTTCTTTTTAACCGCCGCGCTCTTGGTGCGCTCGGGAAACATGGGGTCCAGATACACCACGTCGGGAGCGGCGAGCTCGCCCTGCTCGATCAGCTCAGCTGTATGGCGAAGACCGGCAATGCTGTCCTCGCCGGCATGTAAGCGCATGCGTGCCACGGCTGTCGCAAGCGCCGGATCATCTGCCGCACGATCCAAGGCATCCTTGAGGAGCGCCGCGATCACGCAATCCTGTTCATACAGATCGACGGTAAAGCCCGCGGTCGCCAGCAGCAGCGAATCCTCGCCAAAGCCTGCCGTGGCGTCAATCGCCCATGGGCTCTCGATGCCTTTTGCGCGCGCAGCCTTTACCAGCAGCTCTTGCCGCAGACGGCCCTGCTTGAGCCGCGGCAGCATGCGGTCAAAATCGGCGCGCAGCTCCATCGTGCCGTCAGTGAGCGTGAGGCCCTCGGGCTTCCCGGTCAGCTCAAGCCCCGCGGCCCGAGCAACAGAAAAGGGATCGACGACGCCCATGGGTACTCCTTAACAAGCAAAACGAATACGTGAGCGCCGTTTATGCCGGCACCCAACCGTCCGCTATTGTCCCACATGCGACATGGCCCACAGCATCCCAATGCAAAGCACCGCCATCAATCCCGTGCACACGGCAGCGATCACGGAATCACTCATGCGCCTTCCCAACGACCGCGGCTCACGCACTTGCCCTGCTCCGTACATCATGGCTTCTCCTTCGGTCCAGCTCTTACCATGGCCCCATCATCGCAGCGCCGCGCATACGCTGCCATCGATTTGACTTACGCCCAGCTTTCTTTTTTGAAAGGTTGGGGTTGGGCTGCGCGGGCTCAAAGCGCTTTCGGGCACATGCATCGCCGCGTTGAACTACAATGTGCTTCACCATATGTGCAGCACATGGGGTGCGCCAGGTTGGCGTACTCGTATCGAAAGGACCAGCCATGAGCAACGCCTGCAAATTACTCAAAATCCTATCGTTCTTCTTCTTTGTCGTCGGCATTCTAAGCGCAGGCATGGGTGCTACAGCGCTCTTTGCGGGCAGCGCGGCAGGCGATATCACGGGTGCCATGATCGTTTCTTGCATCGTCGTCATCGTATTGGGCGTCGTCGAAATTGTGACCGCCGTCTTTGGCATCCGCGCGGCAAATAATCCCGCCAAGGCTGGCGTTGTCTGGATTTGGTCCATCGTCTGCCTAGCATGTTCGGTCATCAGTCTGCTTCTCTCCCTGCCCCTCTTGGGTGGGACCGGCTCAAGCATCCCCGATTTTACCGGCCTGATCGTCAGCATTATCTACTTTGTACTCGCCAACCGCGTCAAGAAAGAGGGCATGGACCGTTTGAGCTAAACCGCATCCGTGTCAATCGCTCAGCGACTCTGGTATATACGCCAATAAAAAGGGCCGATCGCGCATCTCCGCGGTCGACCCTTTACGTTTTCCCAGATAAAACCTGCCAAAATAAATCTGTCCCTTTTTGGTAGGTTAGTGGCGGTACTCGGCGATGATGAAGTCGATGTCGGTTTGAAGGGTGTCCAAATTTGCCAGGCGTTCTTTGTCGGCGGGGCGCGTGCGGTAGTAGTACGGCGTCATCTGGAACACCGCCTCGATGTCCGCCTGGGTCTGAAGCGTAATATTCGCAGACACCCGCTGCGTTCCGACCAACTCGAGCTCGGTGGTCTTCGGCAGCTTCTCATCGTTAAGGTACGGCGTGTCGTAGAGCACCTCTTTGAGCCCAAAGAGATGACGAGCACCCGGTACCACGGTATAGAGTGAACCCTCTGGCGCCAGCACGCGGGCAAACTCGCGCTCGTTAAAGGGAGCAAAGAGTTCGGTCACCATATCGAAGGCGCCATCGGCCACGGGGATGTCCTTCATGTTGGCCACGAAGTAGGTCGCATCGCCGCGCTTGGCGGCAAGGCGCACCATCTCTTTGCCCAGGTCAAAGCCGTAAACATCCACGCCCGGCACCGCGCCCATAGCACTCGTGTAATACCCCTCGCCACAGCAAATGTCGAGCAAGGGCAGCGGCTTGTCCGACGTAGCCGCGCACCGCTGAGCTCGTTCGCGCACGAGCTCGACCATCGTATCGCGCAACGGCGCGTAGTAGCCGCGGTTCAGAAAGTCGCGACGGCTGCGTGCCTGCGACTTGGGATCGCCCATGGAGTCGCCGCTCTTGGACGAGCGCAGCAGATATAGATAGCCCTCGCGCGCACGGTCAAACCGGTGTCCGCCCGCGCACGCAGCACCGCGCTCATCGTCCACCAACGGCTCATGGCAAACGGGACACAACAACATGGCAACTCCTTAGCGCGAACAACACAACGCTCACCATTGTCGCACGCCTTCCCCACCTAGTCATTGGGGACGTTCTTAAATGACTAGTTAGAAGAGATAAGGAGTGTCCCCAGCTGCCGACAGAAAAGGAACGTCCCTAAGTGCCGACTGGTTGCATTAGGAGTATCATCGTCTGCGCAAATAAGCACGAAAGAGCATATTAGAGATTGAGAGCGTATGGCTGACACCGTATCTAAGCACATTGACATGACCACCGGCTCGCTGTGGCGCAATATTCCCCTGTTCGCCTTCCCCGTGGCCGCCACGAGCATCTTGGAGCAGCTGTCGAACCTCATCGCCACGGTCATCATCGGTAACTTCTCGGGCGACCAGGGAACCCTCGCCATGGCGGCGGTCGGCTCCAATGTTCCGCTTACCAGTCTTATGCTCAACCTGTTTATTGGCATGTCGCTTGGCTCCAATGTGGTCATCGCCAACGCTATCGGCCGCAACGATCAGAACATGGTCAAACGCGCCGTCCATACCTCGATTTTAATGGCACTCGTGGGCTTTGTCGTCATCGCGCTGGGCGAGATCTTTGCTGAGCCCATGCTCGCCGCGCTCAACGTTCCCGCCGAGACCATGCCGCTCGCTTCGCTCTACCTACGCGTCTTTTTGCTCAGCATGCCCTCGATTTTGCTCTACAACTTTGAGGCCGCGATCTTCCGCTCCGTCGGCATCACCCGCATGCCGCTGCAGGCGCTTGCCGTGTCCACCGTCCTCAACATTGGCCTGGACCTCATCTTTGTCCCCATACTCCACTGGGGCGTCGCGGGCGTCGCCATCGCCACCGCCATCGCCTACACCGTCAGCGCCGCCACGCTCTTTATCCGTCTGCTCAAGACCGACTCCGTCGTCCGCGTCACCCCACGCGATCTGGCTATCGACCCCGTCGCCCTCAAGCGCATCGTCAAGATCGGCCTGCCCGCCGGCATCCAAAGCGCCGTCTTTGCCGTCGCCAACATCATCATCCAGTCCGCCATCAACAGCCTGGGCACCGAGGTCATGGCGGCATCGAGCGCCGCCATGAGCTTGGAGTACGTATGCTACAACCTGCTCAACAGCTTTAGCCAGGCCTGCACCACCTTTGTGGGACAAAACCACGGCGCCCGCCAGATCGACCGCTGCACCAAAACGCTCAAGGTCTGCCTGGTCGAAGGCGGTATCGTTGCACTCACCACGATTATCGTCATTGTCGGTCTGGGGCGCGAGATCCTATCGCTGTTCAACAGCGACCCCAACATCGTCTCGATCGGCTATATCCGCGTATGTTCGATCTTCCCGGCGTACGCCTTTAGCATGTTCTACGAAAACATGTCAGGCTACCTGCGCGGCTTTGGCATCTCGCTCACGCCCGCCCTCATCACCATGATCTGCGTCTGCGGCATCCGCTTCTATTGGGTTTTCTGCGTGTTCCCGCACTTCCGCACCTTTGCGAACATCATGATGGTCTACCCCATCAGCCTGGGCACCACGGCGTTCTTTATGGTCGTGGCGGTACTACTCTGCCACCCGGCACGCACCTATCGCGCCACCCAAGCCAAAGCGACAGCCCGCTAAACACCACACTCAACGCCACACCAGCCATTAATTGACAATATGCGAGCTCATATAGTCGACAAAGCGCCTCGTGGCGATGGGCATGGTGTCCCAGCTGCGCCAGGCGGCCACCACGTCGCGCGAGGGGGCATGCACGATGGGACGTACGCGAATATCGGCCCGCATGCCCTCAACGGTACGACGGTAGAGCATGCTCACGCCCAGGCCCTCCTCCACCATCGCCATAATGGTGTAGTCGTCGGTGACCTCGCTCGTCACGTGCGGCGACAGCCCATGCGCCGCGAATGCATCGAGCACCAGACTCTGTTCGCCCTCATCCAGCAGCACAAACGGCTCGGACGCCAGATCGGCGAGCGTCACCTTCTCCTTTGCCGTCAGCGGATGCGCGGCCGGCAGCAATGCCACCAACTCGTCGTGATAGACCACGCGTTTCTCGAGCCCCGCGGTAAATCCGCGTGCCGTAAAGCAAAAGTCAACTACGCCATCGTGCACCCACTGGGCGTTGCGCGTGTAATCGCCCTGCTTAAGGGTAAAGTGCACGCCCGGGTGCAGCGCACCAAAGTCGCGGATCACACGCGGCAGCACGGTACGACTCACGTTGGTAAACGTCGCAATGCGAATATCGGTCGACGAAAGCCCCAGCAGCTCCTGGCGTTTGCCCTCGAGCTCGGCCTCGGCGGTCGCAATCTGGCGCAGGTACGGCAGATACTGCTTGCCGTCGCGCGTAAGCGAGACGCCCTGCTTTCCGCGCTCGATAAGCGTGGTGCCCAGCTCGCGCTCGAGCGCCTTGACGGCCTGGCTCACCGCACTTTGCGTATAGCCCAGCTCGTCCGCCGCGCGTTTCAGGCTGCCGCGATCGACCACCATACAAACAATCTGATACCGCGATGCCATCGTGCCTCCACATCAATGCAGCCGTAAAACGTTTTGCCAGCGCTTTTCGCACATACTTCAGCATTTCTTAATCATACTGAAGATACATTCGCTTTACTACATCCACATCTGAGAGCAGAATCCTATTTACGAAACCGTTCTGTAACAAAAGGAGTCCCATGGATCGCAAAAAAGCAATCGCGCTCTCATTTTCCGTTCCCGTCGCATGGGGCTTTTCGTATCCCCTCATGAAGATCGGCATGGACAGCATGAACGCCACGAGTATCGTCGCGCTACGCTGCATCATCGCCTTTGTGGCCTGCCTGCTGCTCTTCCACAAGCGCGCGTTGCGCATCAACCGCGACCTTATGGTCCGTGCCGCCATCATCGGCGCCATTATGGCAACCGAGCTCACCTGCATGTGCCTGGGCTCCAGCCTCACTTCTGCCTCCACCGCCGGCTTTTTGCAGAGCCTGACGGTCGTGATCGTGCCGTTTGCCAACGCCGCCCTGCTGCGCCGCGCCCCCGAACGCAAAGTGCTCGTCGGCACTGCCATCGTCACCTGCGGCATGTTGCTGCTCTCGGGCGCCGACTTCACCAGCCTGAACCCGGGCGCGCTCATCATGCTGCTCTCCGCCTTTGTCTACGCCGGACACATCATTGTCGCCAAGCGCTTTGTCGAAGAAGTCGACCCGCTGGCTCTGGGCGTTTGGCAGCTGGGCTTTGGCGGTTTGTTCTCGGGCGTCGCGGCATTCACCTTTGGCGGCTTCACGCTTCCCAGCACGCCGGGCGAGATCGTGGTCGTCGTCGCGCTCGCACTCATCTGCTCTGCCTACGGCTTTATCACCCAGACGCTCGTGCAGCCCCACGTGCCTGCCGAGACCACCGGTTTCGCCTTCTCGCTCGAGCCGGTATGCTCCGCCGTCTTTTCGTTCTTCCTGGTCGGCGAGGTCCTGAGCCCCATCGCCTTCTTTGGCGCCGCCCTCATCCTCACCGGCGTCATAGTAGCAACCGTCGAGCTTCCGCGCCTCCGCGCACATGGACACGCTCGTATGGCAGGAGCGCCCGAGCGCGCCTCGTAGACCCCGCTCTTCATTCAGCCGCGGCATAAAGGCAACCGGTGCGCCTTTACAATAGATACCGACAGAGCATCTGACGTAAAGGAGCCCCATGGACGCCGCGACCCGCGACCGCAACATAGCAACTTGGTTGGACGATGCGCCGCAGCCGGTACGTGACACTACGAACCAGCTGCTCGAGCGCATCGCCCTTTTGCGTGCCGGTCAGACCATCTACCCGGCACAAGACGACATCCTCAATGCCCTCGCCTACACGCCGGCCGACCAGGTCAAGGTTGTCATCTTGGGTCAAGACCCCTATCACGGACCCAACCAGGCCATGGGACTGTCGTTCTCGGTTCCCGTGACGCAAACCAAGTTGCCGCCGAGCCTGCGCAACATCTACAAGGAACTCAATGCCGATCTGGACTGCCCCATTCCCGCCACGGGAGACCTAACCCCATGGGCACAACAGGGCGTCCTACTCCTTAACACTACGCTCACCGTGCGCGAGCATGCCGCCAACTCGCACGCCAAACTGGGCTGGAGCACGCTCACCGACTACGTTATCGAACGCTGTTGCCAGCTGCCCCAGTCGGTAGTCTTTTTGGCATGGGGCCGCTTTGCCCAGCAGATGGTCGAAGGTAAGCTCGTCGCAACTGGCGCGGGCAAGGCAACCGACAAGTTCTGTCTGGCCTCCACGCACCCCTCGCCGCTTTCGGCCAACCGTGCCACGGCAGAACTCCCCGCCTTTATGGGATCGCGCCCCTTCTCGGCAGCCAATCGGCTACTCGAACAGCACGGCTCGACCCCCGTCAACTGGACTTGCCTCGGCTAACAATCGATACATCAAAAACGCGCCCGACGGCTTTCCATCGGGCGCGTTTCCTACTCGGGCCAAATAAATTGCGTGCGGCCGGCCTCGCCGCCATCGATCAACAGGCTCTGCCCGGTCATAAACCGGTTGGTCACGCCCACAAAGTAGATCCACTCGGCGATCTCTTGGGCGGTAGCCCAACGTTTAAGCGGCGTGAGCTCCATAATCTGGTTCCACAGGTGCTCGTCTTCCATCACGCAACGGTTGAGCGGCGTGATAACGCCGCCCGGGTCCACACTGTTGGCGATGGCCTGCGGCGCTAGACGGTTTGCAAGGTTCTTGGTGTAGGCGATAACGCCGCCCTTGCTGGCGGCATAGGCGGGAAACTCCGATCCCGTATGCCCACTCGCCGACCCCACATTGACCACGGATTTGATAGCCGGCGCCGGCTTGGCGGCAAGTCCCTCCCCCACAAAGGCATAGCGCTCGGTCACGTTGATGGTGCCACACAGGTTGGCGGCGATGTCGTCGGCCGAATCCTGCGTACCAGCAACGTTCACGATCACCTGGGGTTCAAGGTCGCCTGGAAACGAGCCCGGCTCGCGGACATCAACGATCAGATGGCGGTAGCGCTCGTCTTCGATCGCCGCCGGCAAAAGATCAAAGCCCACGACTTCGTGTCCCTCGTCCAAAAAACGCTGCACGCATGCGACTCCGATACCGCCCGAAGCGCCCGTGATCAAAACCCGCATACTTGCTCCTTAGGCGGTTGCGTGGCGCTCGAGGTACTCGGAGCCCACGTTCTCGCGCTCCCAGCCGCGCACGACCTTGTAGCCCACGGGGCTCAGGAAGACCTCACACAGCAGCTCGGCGACAGCGCCGGTCAGCGAGCACATAAGGACCTGCACCCAGGTCCAACCAAAGAACGTGTGGCTCACTACAATGGCAAAGACCAGGTTGTCGATAAACTGGCCAACACCCGTGGACACATAGGAGCGAAAGGCAAAGCTCGCAAAGTTATTCTTTTTGAGCATACGGCCGAGCGACTGGTTGAGCGTGGAGTTAACCACGGCAGAAACGAGCATTGCCAGCGAAGAGCCCAGCACCACGTACCAGGTGCCACCGATGGTGGCGTTAAGGGCAGTGTTGACCTCGATCATGCCCGTGTCGTAGTAGGCGCCCCACATGCCGGGCGTGAGCGAGCATGCCCAAAAGCACAGGCTCACGGCCAGGTTGACCAGCAGCGCGAGGATAGAGATTTTGATGGATGCCTTGGCGCCAAAGCGCTTGCAGATCATGTCCTGGCACAAAAACGAGACCCAGCTCACCACAAAGCCGCAATCGAGTGCCAGATACGGCAGGCTGATGAGCTCTTTGTTGGCCAGCAGGTTCATCATGATGACACTCACGAAAAACAGCGAAACCGTTGCCGCGGGAATGCTCCGCAACAGGACCTTGTAGTCCTCCATGACCTTCTTGATCATTATGTACTCCTTTGGTTTTAGGTTTAACGAGCAGGATATCGGACCCGAACTGCTCGGACGTCCCGGTCTTGAGACGACGGTGGGTATGATAGCCGCTCACACGGCATCAGGCAAGCAAACAGCGCGGCAGCCCCGCAGGGCCACCGCGCCGATGCGTTAAAACGCTACGTTGCCAAACTCCGACAGGATAAGGTCGGGGTTGTGATCGGTTGCCCAATCCACGTTCCACGGGCTCGTGAACAGCAGCAGCTTACCGCCGCGCATGTCCTCGACGCGCAGCGTGTCGCGCGTGAGCGAAAGGCCCGGGATATCGATGGTGTCGGGGTCGTTCTGGATCCAGCGAATGTCCGTATAGGGCAGCGGCTGGCGACGGACCTCAACACGGTACTCGGCCTTGAGGCGGCGCTCGAGTACCTCAAACTGCAGTACGCCGACCACGCCCACAATGACGCTCTCCATGCCGGCACCCAGCTCGCGGAAGATCTGGATGGCGCCCTCCTGGGCAAGCTCCTCCATGCCCTTGACGAACTGCTTGCGCTTGAGCGTGTCGACCTGCGTAATGCGAGCGAACATCTCGGGGGCAAACGTCGGGATCTGCGGATACTGCACGTGGCGCTTGCCGGAGCACACGGTGTCGCCGATGCTAAAGATACCCGGATCGAACAGGCCCACGATATCGCCCGCGCACGCCTCGTCCACGATGGCGCGGTCATCGGCCATCATCGACGTGCCCGTGGCAAGCTTGAGCTTGCGGTTGCCCTGCACGTGGAAGGCATCCATGCCGCGCTCGAACTTGCCCGAGCAGATGCGCACAAAAGCGATGCGGTCGCGGTGGTTCTTGTCCATGTTGGCCTGGATCTTAAACACAAAGCCGCTAAAGTCGTCGCGGCAGGGATCGACCGGCTCATTGGTGAGCGTATCGGTATAGGCGCGCGGTGTCGGGGCAAGACGCAGGAATTCCTTGAGGAAGGGCTCCACGCCAAAGTTGGTAAGCGCCGAGCCAAAGAACGCCGGGCTCAGCTTGCCGCAGGCCACGGCATCCAAGTCGAGCTCGTCGCCAGCGCCATCGAGCAGCTCGATGTCGTCCATCAGGTTCTTATGGTTCTCCTCACCGATGAGCTCGTCCATGGAAGGATCGCCCAGCTCGGCCTCGACCTCGGCGACCTTCTTGGTGGCGTTGGCGTGACCGTCGCCCTCAAAGGCGATAACGCGACGGGTCTGACGGTCGAACACACCGCGGAAGTTGCGGCCGCTGCCGATCGGCCAGTTCATGGGATACGTATTGATGCCCAGGACGTTCTCGATCTCTTCCATGAGCTCAAACGGATCGCGAGCCTCGTGGTCGAGCTTGTTCACAAAGGTGAAGATGGGAATGTGGCGCAGCGTGCAGACCTTAAAGAGCTTTTTGGTCTGGGCCTCGACGCCCTTGGCGCCGTCGATGACCATGACAGCGGCGTCGGCGGCCATAAGGGTACGGTAGGTATCCTCCGAGAAGTCCTGGTGGCCGGGGGTATCGAGGATGTTGACGCAGGCGCCGTTATAGGTGAACTGCAGAACCGAGGAGGTAACGGAAATACCGCGCTCCTTCTCGATGTCCATCCAGTCCGAGACGGCATGCTTGGCCGAGTTCTTGCCCTTGACCGATCCGGCGGTCTGGATGCTGCCGGTATAGAGCAACAGCTTCTCGGTAAGCGTGGTCTTACCGGCGTCCGGGTGGCTGATGATCGCGAATGTGCGGCGCGACGAGATTTCATCCGACAGGCTTGCCATGCGGATCCTTTCTTGCATTGAGTGCATTACGTCGTTGTAACCGTATTATTGTAGCCGCGAAATCCCGTTTTAGAGCGCCTATCAGGACAAATTCATCAGATGGGGCATGGGGTAGCAGTCGATGGCGGCACTCCGCAGCAGTTTGTCTCGATCTGTAACATCTAGACGGTTTTTGAACCTCTACCTGTTACAGATTTAGACAACCAGGTGGGCGTCCCAGAAAGATCTCGGTCTGTAACATCTAGCCACTCAAAACGGGTCCATCTGTTACAGATTGAGATATAAGGATAGACGGTTGGCCAATGTCTCGATCTGTAACATCTAGCAGCCAAAATCTTCTCCAGTTGCTACAGATTGAGACAACCAGGTGGGCCCGCCAGCAAAATCTCAATCTGTAACAGGTAGCCGTCCAAATCGATTCCAGATGTTACAGATTGAGATGAATGAACGAGCGGACAATCCCTATTTGCCTCTTGCATAACTGTGCATAGTGTATATATACTGTGCTTACCGGTTATATACACGTGTAGCCCATCAGCTAAGGAGCCGCTGTGGACATCATCCTATCCAATTCGAGCGACAAGCCCATCTACGAGCAGATATCCTCGCAAGTCAAAGCTCAAATCCTTTCGGGCACGCTCGCTGCGGGAGCCAAACTCCCCAGCATCCGTGCACTCGCGAGCGATCTTGGCGTGAGCGTCATCACCACCAAGCGCGCCTACGCCGACCTGGAGCAGCTCGGGTTTATCTGCACCGTGCAGGGCAAGGGCTGCTTTGTCGCCGAGGGCAACCAAGAACTCTTGCGCGAAAACCAGCTCTGCCATATCGAAGAGCTACTTGCGAAAGCGGCGAGCCAAGCCGAAACCCTGGGCGTCACGCGCGACAAGCTGCACGAGATGCTCGACCTCGTAGCCCCCGAAACCATGCAGTAGCCATCTGCAAGAAAGGCTATACCATGCAAAACTTGCTAGAACTCAAAGGTATCTCATGCCGTGTGAGCGACCGTTTTTCGCTGCGCGACGTCACGCTTGCCGTGGAGCCCGGCCAGATCGTTGGCTTTGTGGGCGCAAATGGCGCTGGCAAGACGACGACGATTCGCGCCGCGCTTGGGCTTATAAAGCTCGATGCCGGCGAGGTGCACCTGTTTGGGCAGCACTGTGGCGCCGGCGCGCCCGATGAAGCGCAGCGCTGCTTGCGCACTCGTGTCGGCCTCGTGCTGGACACATGCCCCTTCCCTTCCACACTCAAGGTGACCGAAGTTGAGGCACTCGTAAGCCCGGCGTACCCCACCTGGAGCCACGACACATTCGCCAGCCTTATCGATCGGTTTGGCTTGGATCCCAAGACAAAGGTCAAGGACCTCTCCCGCGGCATGGGCATGAAACTGCAGCTTGCCTGCGCACTCAGCCACAAAGCCAAACTGCTCGTTTTGGATGAAGCCACCGCGGGCCTCGACCCCATGGCACGCGAGGAGCTGCTCGATGAGCTGCTTGCCTTTGTCGCCGACGGCCAGCACAGCGTGCTGCTCTCGAGCCACATTACGTCCGACCTGGATCGCACCGCTGATCGCGTCATCTGCATCGATAACGGCTCGATTGTGTTTGACCTGCCACGCGAGGACATTACCGACCGCGCCGGCATCGCCCACTGCACCCAGGCACAGGCCGCCGAGCTCATGGCTTGCGTCGAAGGCACCCGCGCCGCCCGCCACGCCTACAGCGTGGACGTACTCGTGCCCAACCGTCGCGAAACGCTCGAGGCCTTCCCAGAGATTCCCTGCGATCGGGCAACCATTGATGACTACCTGCGCCTCATGCTGAAAGGGGCTTCGAAATGAAACGCGCCTTTATGTCCGAGCTCGCCATCGTTCGCACGCTTATCCCGAGCATCGCGGGCGTCAGCCTGTTCATCTTCGTTGTGTTGACCCTCGCCAACGCGTCGGATGGCGATTCCGGCATGAGCGCTGGCGCCTGCGCGGTCAGTGCCATGTCGCCCATCATGGTCATGAACTCGCTGGCCGGCTTCGACAATCAAAATGGCTGGGAGCGTTATCGGGCAACGCTGCCCTTCTCGCGCAAAGACATTATTTGCGCACGCTACCTGAGCGTTATTGTCTTCTCGGCTGTCATGGCGTGCGCCGCCGCGCTTCTGAGCATCGTCTCCATCCCGCTATTCAACAGCGTGGGCATCCCCTCGACGGGACAGACGGTCTTTGAGATCGCTATAGCCTCGGCAGCATCGATGCTCATCTCCCTCATGATGGTGTTTTTGGCACAGCCGCTGTTCTTCCGATTTGGACACATGGAGGCGCTGCGCCTATCCGTCGGCCTGTTTGCCCTGCTCTGGTGCCTTGCCATTGCCACGCTGAGCTCCTCCAACCCTATCAGCAACTGGCTCATGTCAATTGCCGGAGCGAATCCCGATCCCGCCGTCCTCGGCTGCCTGTGTGCAGGTATTGCCGTACTGGCCCTCGTGCTATGCGCAATCAGTTGCACCGTCAGCACCAAGGTTTATCGAGCACGCGACCTGTAATCGACAGCTAAAAAAGCTTAGGTGGTACCCCGCTTATTATTTCAATGAAACAAGGCGGCATAGCGTCACCACCGCCCCTCACAGCAGGCCGTCTAGTTCTTGGCAACCAAAAAGACACCGTCAGCATATCGAAGGTGAATACTTTTCCGAGAAGTGAACGAGTAAAAACAGTGCCCTGTAGCATCGACATTTTTAAGGACTCAATTCCTGCGGTTTTGTCTAAGAATCCTGCAGTTTTGTTCGAAAAAAGTGTGCATGTTCCAGGGGTCCAGATCTACTCGTTCACTTCGCGGAAAACCATTCACCTTCGATTCGAGCCTTAACCAAATGCCCTCTCGAACTATGGCCCCTGTCTCACCACAGCGATATCAAAGCTTCATGGCGGGACGGTATCATCGGACGAGCGCCGTAAATCTAGCGCGGTCGTTCTTTGGGGAGGCAGTTCACCCGTGTCGTGGGTCGCAGCAGCATTTGTGTCGGCTTTCTTTGCCGGCATCACATCTATCCTGGCCAAATGCGGCATCAAGCAGACCGACTCCGATGTCGCGACGGCCATTCGCACCTGCGTGGTGCTCGTTTTCGCCTGGGCAATGGCGGGCATTTCTGGATCCATTGGAACCATCGGCAGCATCGAACCCAGATCTTGGCTCTTTCTCGTCCTCTCGGGACTCGCTACCGGTGCTTCGTGGATCTGTTACTTTAAGGCGTTGGGCATCGGAGACGTCAATAAGGTCGTACCGGTCGACAAGATGAGCACCGTACTCGCTGCACTGATCGCCATCGTGCTTTTTGGCGAGACGAGCAACCTTGCGGTTAAGCTCGTGGGAACCGCTGTCATCACCCTCGGCACGTTTTTAATGATCGAGAAGAAGCAGCCTGCCGGACCCGAGCAGCAGCAAGACCGGACCTGGCTCGCTTACGCCCTCGGCGCCGCCGTGTTCGCAGCGCTCACGTCCATCCTTGCCAAGGCTGGCATCGAAGGCGTCGAATCCAACCTGGCCACGGCAATCCGTACCTGTGTGGTACTGGTTATGGCATGGGCAATCGTGGCAGCTAAAGGCAAGATGGGCCAAGCCGTGCACGTAGACCGCTACGAACTCGTATTTCTCGCGGCATCGGGCATTGCGACTGGCGCATCGTGGCTGCTATGCTACTACGCCATCGCCACAGGCCAGGTGAGTGTCGTGGTGCAGATCGACAAACTATCGATTGTCGTATCGGTACTATTTGCGCGCCTGGCATTCAACGAAAAACTCTCACGACGCAGCGCCATCGGTCTCGCCCTCATCGTCCTGGGCACCGCCGCGCTCGCAGTTTGGAAGTAGCGCGGCCAGCGGCCGCTACATCCTCACACCTGGCCTGGGATGCCTGTACTGACCGTGGGATGCCGTGCGCTTACCGTGCGAGATGGCAAATTTGGGACAACAGTGCAGGCAACGAAGGCAGGCTGCGCACTCCGGCTTTGTCCAGACGGGAAGGCCGTCTCGCATCTCAATCGCCGCCATGGGGCAGCGCTTGGCACACAGGCCGCAGCCGATGCAGCGATCGGCATCGACAGCAAACTTGCTCGTCTGTTGCATGCGCGGCAGCCCAATTGCGTGATACGCGCACGATGCAAACAGAGGCACGCGATGGCGCATCATGTTGCCCGTGCGGCGCGCCCGCACCGCCTCGATCACGGCATCAATCTGCGCCTCGGCAGCCCTATTGATACCCTCAACCTTTTGAGGGTCAGACAGGTCGAAAACAGGCGTCCAGGTATCGGGCATCTTGACGCTCATCGCCGCATCTAACTCGAGCCCACGCTCGTGTAGCAGATCGCGGGCGAACTTGGCCGATTGCCCAGTCGTCGAACCATATGTCGAGACATAGAACGTATAGGGGCGCTCGCCGCCCTTTGTGCCGGCAGCAACCGATAGGTCGACAGTCTTCAAAAACTCGATCATTGGCGTCGGCAAGCCCCAGGCGTATACCGGGGCGACAAACCCCAGCCGACGGGGGCCTTCCATCACAGCAAGGTGAAGGATCTCGGCATCAAAGCGCTCAATCGACATAACTTTGTCGTCTGTCGCCGCTGCAATGCGACGCGCCACATGATCGCTGTTCCCCGTCGCGCTAAAGTACAGAATCATCTCGCACCTCTGGAATTGACTCGTGAAAAAGCGCGCTACTTGCGCAGCGGCTTGGGCAGTGGAACGCCGGCGGCGATGGCTGCGGCGATGATCATGCAGACGATACCCTTGAGTGGGAAGCACATGAGCAGCAGGCCCACGACCATGACCGGCTGGCGCATGACAGCGCCCATCGTCGAGGCCGTGCAGACGGCGACGCAAAAGACCGGATCGGCACCGGTAAGAATGGCAAGACCATAGCCCAGGCTTACGCCCGAGAAGATAACCGGGAAGAAGTGGCCGCCGCGCCAGCCCAGGTTGATGAGGGCGGGGGTCAGCATGGCTTTGACAAGACCGGTCGCGATAAGCACGCCGGCGGGAATGGTCAGGTAGGTTTCCATGAGCACGTCGGCCTGGGTCTCGCCGGCAAACAT
Organism: uncultured Collinsella sp.; assembly: GCA_902470905.1. GTDB lineage: Bacteria > Actinomycetota > Coriobacteriia > Coriobacteriales > Coriobacteriaceae > Collinsella. The sequence continues at coordinate 101,908 of CABRIC010000001.1, forward strand.
GGTGTAGGGCAGGACCGTGCCGCAGATGGCGAGCGCCAGACCGGCCAGCATGGCTTTGACGACAGGACGCTCCCCTATTGCATGAGACAGCGCCTCGCTTGCGTGCTCGGAGACAAAGTACAGCCAGCCGCAAACGGTGCCGACCAACGCCAGCGGAATGAGCCAGGCAAGTTCCAGGTTGCCCACCTCGGCGGACTCGAACCTGGGCATGCCCATGCCGCCGCCCACAAGCTGGCCAAGCAGCAGGTAGGTGCCCAGACCGCCGGCAATCGCGATGCCATAGACCACGGCCTTTTGCACCTTGGGTAGCTTGATGGTGATCTCGCCGGACGTGGACTCATCGTCGGCGTCTTCGCCCTGGCCGTCGGCGCTACCGGCAAGCGGTGCTACAAAGCCAAAGACGGGCGCGGTAAAGAGCGCCGTCAGGGCAGCCTGGGTGCCCAGCAGCGTGAGCTCCCTAAACTCGGCGCCAAAGCAACGCATACGGTCGCCGACCCAGCTGCACAGACCCGCGATAACACCGGTCAGACCGGCCTCCGGTCCAATGCTGCCGCCAAACAGCAGCGGCAGCAACGCCGCGAGCGAAAGCTTGCCCAGGTTGTCGTACGGGTAGCGCCCGTCTTGCTTAACCTTAGCCATCACCTGGTTGAGGTCATCGGTCTTGGCGCCTGTCATCTTTTCGTACAGACCGATTAATAGGCCGCCCAGCAGGCAGACAAAAAACGGGTACGGCAAAAAGCCAAACGGGCCGCTGGCGAGCTCGGGCGAAGCGACGCCCAGCGCGTGCGGAATCTCGGTCCACAGATAGTCGATACCGTGCTCCATCGCAAAAAAGAACAGCCAGACCGCGGCACCTGCGAACGCACCGGTCACAGCAACGCTAACTAAAAACAGCGCGCGGTTTGTGGGTTTGGCAAGGTTATCCATCGGGTCCTCCCGCGGTCAAAGTCGACATAGTTATGTTTTATTGTAGAGCGAGCGTTGCCCGAACGAGCCAACCGTCTGCGCCGCAAACGGCACCATTGGGAGCCATAGCGGGACAGGCTCAAGACTCATCCGTTGATAATCGAGACAATCTCGCGCAAATCGTCGGCAAAGTAGATGCCGTGCTGGCGCCTCGGGCTCGAAAGCCCTTTATCAATCATGTGCCCGAGCAGCGCCTTGAGGTCGTTGTAGTAACCGTCCAGGTTATACAGGATGCACGGAGCGCTCAGGTGCCCCAATGACACCGCGGACATGACCTCGGCAATCTCCTCGAGCGTGCCCGTGCCACCGGGAAAGGCGATGAACGCATCGCCGAGCTCAATCATCTTGGCTTTGCGCTCGGCCATATCACTCGTCACGATGAGGTCGTCAATGCCGTCGTGTTGAAATTCGGCCTCTATAAAAAAGCTCGGCTCAACACCCGTCACGTGTCCACCTGCCTCGAGTACGCTATCGGCGAGAGCGCCCATCAGTCCCGACTTGGACCCACCGTACACGAGCGCCTGGCCGTTGGCGCCAATCCAGTTGCCCAGCTCCTGCACCGCGGGCAGAAACGCCGGGTCATTGCCGACGCTGGCACCCAGATACACGGTGATATTCATATTCAGTCCCCCTCATTGTGACGCGCGGCGCCCGCTCTAGCGTTGGCGGCGCCGATATTCGCGCACGCGGCGCGACAGATCGGCGAGCTGGTCGCGATCGAGCTCTTCCAAATGCTCAAGATCGTCCATAAAGCGCGCCATGGTGTCCTTTTGACGCATCTTGATGAGCGTATTGCAGTAGTTCACCGCCACGCCCGTGAGCATGGCGATGTAGAAGATGCTAATAACGCTCAAGACGACGGTAATAGCGCGGGCAACCGGTGTTTCGGCCGGAATGTCGCCAAAGCCGATGGTCGAGACCGTCTCGAAGCTAAACCAAAGTCCATCGCCAAAGGTGAGGGTCGTAGGCTCGGACAGCCAGACAGCCGTCGAGCACAGCAGGTAAAAGATAAGAAACAGACCCGTGATGCGCGCAAAGCCAGCCTGTCGCAGCACATCGGCAAGCGTCCTCCACTTGTTCATCGCGACCCCTTTTCCCAGACGCTCAATCACGTTCGCCCGGTATTGTCCCACAACCGGCAGCCAGGGACGTTCCTTTTGTGCCGGCAGAAAGGGACTGTCCCCAGCTGCCGGGCGGGAGCGTTTAGCGGTACAGCTGCCAACTGGGCAGGCTGAGCTGGCATCCTTATGCGGTAATGTCTCGATTCGTTAGGATTGCATGTGAGAGCTGCCACTGCCCTTCGTTCAGTTATATGTCGTGCCCTGACCATTGTGCTTGCCGCGCTTGCCGTGCTGAGTTCAATCGCGCCTGTTCAGGCTTTTGCCGATGACTCTAGTCAGCCAGTCAAGACGGTCCGCGTTGGTTGGCTCGTCAACAACGAGGGCTTCCAGGACGGCACCCCTGGCGAGCGTCTCTCGGGATGGGGTTACGAGTACCTCCAGACCCTGTCGTACTACACGCCCGGCTGGCGGTACGAATACGTCTCCGGCACCTTCACCGAGCTTATGGACATGCTCGAGGCAGGCGAAATCGACCTCATGCCCAACATCTCCTACTCCGAGGAACGCGCCCAAAAGCTGCTCTTTTCCTCGAACCCCGAGGGCACCGAGCGCTACTACATCTACGCCAAGCCCGATCGCGACGATCTGGCCAAGGGTGACCCCCAAGCGCTCCAGGGTCTCACTATCGGTTGCAACTCCGGCGTCATGCAAACCTTCGTTGGTCAGCAGTGGCTCGCCAACGAAGGCATTACCTGCACCTATAAAGAAATCGACACTGGCAGTGCCCTCTTTGACGCGCTCACAAACAACGAGGTCGATGCCATCATCATGAACGACACGACCTCGTCGCCCAGCGCCTCCCCCATGTTCTACATTGGTTCGAGCGACTACTATTTTGCCGTCCCCAAAAGCCGCCCCGACCTGATGGACGACATCAATGCCGCCATGTCGGCAATCGCCCGCGTCAACCCACGCTATATCGACGAAGTCAAATCTAACTACTCGGCCCAAAACAGCGGATCATCCTCGCTCACCGGCGATGAGCGCGCCTGGCTCAAGGCGAACAACAACACCATCACGCTCGGCTACATTACGGGCAAACTCCCCTACTGCAACGAAGACGAAGACGGCAAAATGGAAGGCTCGCTCGCATCGCTTGCGACGACGTTGCACGATAAATTTGGCATTACGGTCGAAACCGTCGCCTTTGATAGCTACAAGATGATGTCAAAGGCCCTGTCAAAGGGAAGCATAGACGTCGCGCTGCCGGTATACCGAGATTACTGGTTTGCCGAGCAATCAGGCGTTGTGCAGTCGGTATCGTTGGGGACCATATCCCTCACCGCCATCCACAGCGGAAGCAACCTGAACAAAGATCTTCAGAACATCGCCTGTACCAAATCATCGTTTATCAACCGAAAAGTACTTGAAAGTCTGTTCCCCACAGCGACCGTGACCGAATACCGATCCGACGATGAAGCGTTCGACGCCCTCAGGAGGGGAACGGCGCGCTGCGTCGTCGCTCCCAGTTCACGCGTAAAAACCCTCGGCGATCGTTATGATCTCGAGGACTGCGAGACGGTCGAGCTCCCTGACACCTGCGAGCTCTCGTGCTGGATTTCGCGCGGAAAGCCCGAGCTGCTGGGAATCATCAACAAGGGCATCATCAATGCCGGAGAATCGCTCTCCGCAAGCAATTACTCCTCCACGTCGTACACGGCCCAGGAATCCAACACGCTTCAATTCCTTTATCGCAACCGCACCGCCATTGCAGCTACCCTCATCGGTATGTTGTCGGTCGGCATCGTCCTGCTCATCTGGGCACTCGCGCGCGCTCGAACCGAGCGCAAAAAAGCCGATACTGCCAACGCCGCTAAGACGGCATTCCTCACGCGCATGAGCCACGACATCCGTACGCCGCTCAACGGTATCCTGGGCCTTATCGAGATCGAGGAATTGAAGGAAGGCGATATCCAGGTCGCCCGCGAGAGCCGTGCCAAGGCGCGCGTTGCCGCCAATCACCTGCTCTCGCTGATCAACGACATCCTCGAGATGGGCAAAATCGAAGACCGCAAGCTAACACTGGAGCATGCGCCTTTTAACCTCAAAGAGCTCTGTGACGATACGCTGGTGCTGTGCAAGCTCCGCGCGTCCAGTAACGGCATCACCATGCAAGACAATAGTCTGCCGTACGCCACGGGGCCATACATGATCGGCAGTCCCACCCATATCCGACAGATCATGATCAACCTGTTAGACAACAGCATTAAGTACAACAAGCACGGCGGCTCCGTCACCTTTAGCTCAAAGACCAAGCCACTCGATAACGGGCGCGCGCTCTTTTGCTTTAGCGTTTCGGATACCGGCATTGGCATGACTCCCAAGTTTTTAAAGCATATCTATGAGCCGTTTGCCCAAGAAGGTGACGATGCGCGCAGCAAGTTCCAAGGAACCGGCATGGGCATGCCAATCGTCAAGTCGCTTATTGAACTGATGGGCGGCACCATCGAAGTCACCAGCGAGCTCCATGCGGGCACCTCGTTCTACGTGGAGATTCCGCTCGATATCGACAAGAACCCCCAGGCGCGGGCGAATACGGTCGAGGGGGCGCTCGACTGCTCGCTCGCCGACATGAACGTACTGCTCGCCGAAGACAACGAATTGAATGCCGAGATTGCCCAGGCGCTGCTAGAATCCGAGGGCATCGTGGTCACCCGCGCCGCCAACGGCAACGAAGTCGTCGATCTGTACCTGTCGCATCCCGCCGGCAGCTTCGATGCGATCCTGATGGACATTATGATGCCGGACATGGACGGCTATGAGGCAACCCGCACGATTCGTCTGAGCGAGAAAGTCGATGCAGCCGATATCCCCATCATCGCGCTCACCGCCAACGCCTTTGCCGAGGACGCCAAGGCGGCACATGACGCCGGCATGAACGCCCATCTGTCCAAACCGCTCGACTTTAACAAGCGCAAAAACATACTCGCCCGCATCAAGAAAAACGGATCCGTTTCGCTATAGTTTGTGCTCAACCACCACGCACGACCAGAAAGGAAGCCAACGATGTTTAGGCCCTTACGTCGAAAGAAACGCGCCATCACCGACGAGGAAGCGCGCGAACTGCTCGCCACCTGCAAGCGCGGCGTCTTTGCCGTCAACGGCGACGATGGCTACCCGTACGCCATTCCCGTCAACTACTTCTTTGACGCCGAGCACAACAAGATTTATTTCCATGGCGCCAAGGCTGGCCACAAGGTCGACGCACTCAAGCGCGATGACAAGGTCTGCTTTACCGTTTACGGAAACGAGTGGTACCAGGACGGCGACTGGGCTCCCTACGTTATGAGCACCGTCGTCTTTGGCCGTTGTCGCCTGGCGAATGACACCCCCGCGTTTATCGAGGACAAAGTCCGCCAGCTCGCCCTTAAGTACTACCCTTCTGCCGAGGAAGTCGAAGAGGAAATCGCCAAGGACATTAAGGGCGTCCAGCTCTACGAGATTACGATTGAGCATCTTTGCGGCAAGCAGATTCAAGAAAAGTAAGCCTCAAAAGCAAAACTCACAAATAGCAATATGGCCCGGTTCCAACCCACCTTGGAACCGGGCCATATGCTTATGAAGCGTCGGCAGCTATGTGCGCAAGCGCCTCAACGAGCTCCTGCGAGCTCACGGGTTTACTCAGGTGCGCATCCATGCCCGCCTCACGCGAAAGCCTGCGGTCGTCGGCAAAGGCGTTGGCACTCACGGCGATAATCGGCGTGGTCGCGGCATCCTCGCGATCGAGTGCTCGAATTCGACGCGTGGCCTCAAGGCCATCGATACCGGGCATCATGATGTCCATCAACACCACGTCGTACTCGTGCGGTGCGCTCGCGGCAAACGCCTCAACGGCAGACTCGCCATCTTTAGCATGCGTCACGACGGCACCGGCACGGCTGAGCGTAAACTGCGCGATTTCGGCATTCAGATCGTTATCCTCTACGAGCAAAACGCGCAAGCCCTGGAGCGCATCGCCATCACCCGCATCCACGCGAACTTCCTGAGGAATCTCGGAGCGCATGCACTTCTCAAACGGCAGGCGGATGGTAAACGTCGTCCCCTGCCCCAAGACGCTCGTAAAGCTCATGGTTCCGCCCATAAGCTCGACCAGCTGTTTTGCGATAGGCGCGCCCAGGCCAGTTCCCGACGAAGCACCTTCCACCCGCTGCTCCTCGCGGCAAAACGGCTCGTAGAGGTGCTGTTGGAACTCCTCGCTCATGCCAATACCGTTGTCGGCGATCGTGTATTCATAGACGGGGACGCCATCCGTTGGCTCCACCTCGCGGCACACCAGGCGAACATAGCCGCCCTGGCGGTTGTACTTGACGGCATTGCCGGCAATATTGAGCAACAAGCGCTTGAGGTGCGTCACGCTCACCCGCGCATAGGGATGAACAAGGGTTCGTTGGTCACAAATAATTGTAACCAGACGCTCCTCGGCCTGGCGCTCCAGAATATCGCACACCTCGCGATTGAGGGCCACCAAATTTGTGGGTACGAGGTTCAGGTCGACCTGCCCGCTCTCCAGGCGACTCATATCGAGTGCCTCGTTGGCAAGGTCGAGCAGCAGTCCCGATGCCGTCCAGATTTTCGAGCGGCACTCAGTCTGCTTTTGCAAATCGTCCGCATTGGCATCGCCAACCTCGACCATGCCGCGAATGCCGTTGATGGGCGTGCGCAGATCGTGGCTCATGCGACGCAGAAACTCTGTCTTTGCCGAATTGGCAGACGAGGCCTCACGCGCCGCCTTTGCCAGCTTGTCGCCATAGTCGCGCTCCTGCTGCAGCAAGTCCGTCAAACGTCGGCGATCAGCGCGGCGACGCACCATCACAACAACGGCTATAAAACCGCTGTAGAGCGCCAGCACGCCGGCAGCAACAGCCGCGACAACCTCAAAGTAACGCCGCGCCGGAGCATAGGTGTACACATAGAATTTGTGCGCTTTTCCAAATGTGCCCAAATACCACTCGCCGTCGGCGTTAATCAATTTGACCTTACCGGCCAGGCATCGATCCTTAATACCGTCGACAATGAAGACGTCCGTCGCAGGCAGATCGAATACGCCCAATACAGTGGGTTCAACGGCATTGGTCGCAACGACCTTGCCGTCGCTTTCGATCACGATATTGCCGCTATCGATGGTTTCATAGCCTTCGAGCAAACTCTGCAGTTTGAGTGTATTGCTTGCAACCGCCTTCGCGCTCTGATGCCTGACCGCGATAACGATGCCCTCGCCATCCTGCCGAGCCACGCAACCAATGTCTGCAACCGAATCATCCGAAAGCGTAATGCGGGCGGTATAGGACTTAAGTGGATGGGTTGCCACCTCCAGCACGGGCGCTTCCTTGAGATACGTAGCGAAAGACTCGTAGCCCACATCGCCCGTCGAGGACTCGGACACCAAATTGCCCGATGCGTCCGTCACAATCAGCGCGCTCACGTTGAACTGGTCGGCATATTGCTCCAGCATGGCGTTATCCACCGAACCGTCGCGCTCCATATCGCGAGCAGCCTCTCCGGCAATCTCCATAACGCGAATCAAGTTTTTGGTCGCATAGGCGCTGTTGAACGCATCGTAGGAAAGACTCTGCGTCGCCACGTAATCGACAACGTCGGCAAAGCGCTGCTCGGCCTGGGCCGTCATGTAACCGTAGCTCATCATGCCGGCAGCAACCGAGAGCGCTATCCCCAGCAGAGCGACAAGGAGCCATGCCCCTGCCGAACGATTGTTCCGCTCCTCTACGGCGTGGTCGGGCGCATCGATCATGACAGGCCCTCCACATTCAAAAATGGCGAAGGGTCATCAAAGTACTTTGACACTAGGCGTTCCATGGTGCCATCGGCAAGCCTTTCTTGGTAGGCATGAGTGAGCTTGACGTCGATGCCGCGCGTATCGTTGATATCGAAAGCGGTGCCCAAACCGACCTCTAGCAGCGGCTCATCCAAAATGCGATATGTCACACCATAGTCCTTTTCGTAGGTGAGCAGCAAGGACTCATGCGCGGCGATGGCGTCGACCAGACCCTCGACGAGCGCCGGGTTCAGGCATGAACGGTCCGAAAAGCAGTAGAGTTCCTTGATCTGCGGAACGTTTTCATTTGTGCGATTGAGCAAAATGCCCTCGGGCTTGGTGGTGGACTGAACCGCCACGATCTTATCCTCAAGATCGGCAAGCGTGTAGATATCGCTCTGGGGATCGACCGCGACCACCTGGCGGCTCGCAAGGTACGGGCCGGCCCAACGATACTCGTTTTCGCGACCCGTCATGCTAAAGCTGCCCATGACGCAATCAAGCTCGCCGTTCGCCAGCAGTTCCTTCTTCTTTTCCCAATCGATCAACTGGTATTTTGGCTTGTAACCAATACGGGCCAAAGCCTCGGTTAATATCTCGACGTCCAGGCCAACGATATCGCCGTACTCGTCGGTATACACAAACGGTGGATAGAGGTCGCTGCCGACGTTGAGCGTCTTGAGGTCGTCGTCTTTGACCTGCGAGGCGTCAGGGGCTTTTGATGCTGGCGTCGAGGCTTCGTCATTGTGCCCGGAACAGCCAGCTATCGCTATGACAAAGGCACTCGCCACTGCAAGCGCAACAAACAACGAAATGGCAACCGAGCGACGGGGTCTTTTCATCGAACTCCAGACGATCCTGTTTACAGACTGAAATGCTGAAATAATAGCAAACAAAACCGGTCGAGCGCCCAATGGTTACAGACGTTTTACCATGCGGGGCCTTCCAGCCGGCTTGGCAGAAGGCCCCGCATGCAGTGCTCACTTACCGTGCATTAAAAACGTAGCGGTCCAAGCGGTCGCACGCTTCCCTTACGCGCGAAAGCGGCAGCGCCAGATTCACGCGAATGTGGCAGGGCCCGTGGAACGGGCGGCCGTCCTGATACCCCACGCCCACGCGCGCCCCCTCGTCGAGCAACCACTGAATATCGCGGCCATGCTCGCGGCACCACTCGGTGCAGTCCAGAAACACCATGTAGGTGCCCTGCGGACGCGAAAACGCGACGCCCTTCCAGTGTTTTTCTGCATACGTGCAGAAGTACTCGATATTGCCGGCAAGCACCTGGTTGAGCTCGTCCACCCACTCGTAGCCCTGCGGCTGGTAGGCACCGATAAGCGCATGCATGGAGAGGACGTTCATCTCGTTGTAGTGAGTCTTGTTGGACACGGCGCACACGCGGTCGCGCAGCGTCTCGTTGTAGATGATGTGGTAGCTGCCGACCAGACCCGCCAGGTTGAACGTCTTGCTGGGCGCGTAGAGGGCAACCGTGCGCATTCGGGCATCCTCGCTCACCGACTGCGTCGGGATGTGCTTGTGCCCCGGCAGGATGATATCGGACCAAATCTCGTCCGAGATCACCACGCAATCGTGCTGGCGATAGATGTCCATGGCGCGCTCGATCTCGTTGCGCTCCCATACGCGGCCGTAGGGATTGTGCGGCGAGCAGAACACCGCGGCATGAATGTTGTTTTGGGCGAGTTTGCACTCCATGTCCTCAAAGTCCATGCGCCACACGCCCTGGTCGTCGAGTTTAAGCGGGCTGTGGACAATGCGATAGCCCGCGGCTTCGATAGACTTGGTAAAACCAATGTAGGTGGGGCTGTGGACCAGCACCGCATCGCCCGGCTGGACATACGCGCGCAACGTCGACACGACGCCGCCCAGCACGCCGTTTTCGTAGCCGATATGCTCAGGCGCCAGGCCCTCGACGCCGTTGCGGCGGCTCTGCCATTCGATGATGCGGTCGAAATACTCGGGGCGCGGATTGAAATAGCCAAACATGGGGTGCTGGGCACGCTGAATGATGTGCTCCTGGACCGTGGGCACCGTGGCAAAATTCATATCTGCCACCCACATGGGAATGCGGTCGAAGCCCTCATCGGGTGCGTTCGGAGCCATACCGGGGATCTCACCCCAGGAGTCAACGGCGATGGAATCCATGCCGTGGCGGTCGATAAGCGAGCTAAAGTCGTATTTCATGCTGAACTCCCGTGCAAAGTGATTGTTTTGGTAGGCGTTATTGTCCACCAGCACGGGCGATTTTGGCATGGGGTTTGGCGCTTAATTTGACGGGCGCGGACGAATGGCTGGTTAGTCTTGCGCGTCGTTGACGGCGATCACGGTTAGCTGGGTTTTATCGACCGTAAAAGATATGTCGAGCCCGGCAAAGGCCAGGTGATAGACGCGGTTTGGCTCGTGCTTGCTGCCCGCGCGGCGCGGATCTTGGCGAAGAACCTCGACCAGACCGGGGAGCTTTGCGGGCGGGACCATGTCTTGAAGAGCTTGCGGGAACTCAACATCGAGCTCTTGCCACGGAGCATCCTCAATCCAGCCGCCCGTTGCATCCGGGTGGCAGTCCGCAAACGGAATGTAGGGCTTAATGTCGTAGATGGGCGTGCCGTCGCGCAGGTCGGGCCCCAGCACATGGATGATGGGGCCGTCGTCGGTAAGCTCCACGCGGTCGAGCTTAACGCAGGTGAGCCCGATGGGGTTAGGGCGAAACGGACTGCGCGTGGCAAACACGCCCACGCGCTCGGCTCCACCCAGACGCGGCGGACGCACGGTTTTCGACCACTTGGCATTAGTGCCGGACCTGTCCTGCGACTTGGCATCGGCAGCTATGTCGTTTGCCGTGCCGCCGGGCGTTCCGTTTTCGAAGCGCCACAGCAGCCATAGGTGAGAGAAGGGGTCCAGGCCCTCAACTGCTGCATTGGAGGCAAATTCCGGCTCAAAAACGATGTGCCCCTGCAGATGGGGCGCCAAAAAGCTGTTGCGCGGAATGCCGAACTTCTGCGGCAGGTCGGTATGTATGTGTGCGATAGGTTCCATGCCGGTCATTGTACGGCATGGAGGCGTGGGACGTTGCGCGCAATTCTTCGCCGCGGTCCGCAGTCGTGCAACCAACGGTTGCTTGGAAGGGCGCCTGCCGCCGCGTATGCTTAAGCCATCAACCAGCAGAAAGGAGCCGCTATGGCCTTTGCAGAAAAGCTCATTGCCATCCGTCGCGCCCATCACCTTACCCAAGAGCAGCTCGCCGCCAAGCTCTTCGTCACACGCCAAGCCGTCAGCCGTTGGGAGCGCGACGAGGTCACGCCGGGCATCGACATGATGAAGCTCATCGCCGCCGTAACCGGTGAGCCTCTGTCTCACCTGCTCGAAATGCCCGAGCACTATTGCCAGAGCTGCGGCATGATACTCACGCCCGACGACTGCGGCACCGATGCCACGGGCGCCGCGACCGATCATTACTGCAAGTGGTGCTACGACCACGGCAAGTACACCTACGACACCACGATGGAGGCGATGATCGAGGATTGTGCCCCGCGGCTGGCGCAAAACACCGGCATGTCGGTCGATGAAGCCGTCTCGCTCATGGGCGCCGTCCTGCCGCAACTGGAGCGCTGGCGCACCGTGCAGGAAAACGAGGAGCGCTACGGAGCCGAAGCGCGGGCGCGCTATGGCGATGAGGCCATCGATGCAGCAAACGAAGCGCTGCTGGACATGGATCCCGAGACATGGAATGACATGAAAGAACTTGAACGCGCAATTCTGGGTCAGCTATCGATCGCCATGAGCGACGGCGATGCGGACGGAAGCGAGGCTCGCAAGCTTGTCGCGATGCATCGTCGCTGGATTGCTCTCAACTGGGGATGCGAGCCCCAGAACGAAGCGTACCTGGGCCTTGCCCACGGCTATCTTGCCGACCAGCGCTTTATCGACTACTACGACAAGCCCTGCGGCACCGGAGCCACGGCGTTTCTGGTACAGGCCATCGAGTCGTCGTCGGCTCACGCATAGACCGCGGCAGCTTTGGGTATTTCAATCAAAACCTCAACCGATTGGAGACCTATGGCTACTGATCACGAGCTCGCGCTGTACGTTATGACCGGCTGCCCGTATTGCATAAAGGTCAAGCGATTCCTTGCCGATAACGGCGTGACCATTCCCGAGCGCAATATCTCGACCGATACCGAAGCCGAGCAGACACTCATCGCCGTCGGCGGAAAGCGCCAGGTTCCCTGTCTGCTCATTGACGGAGAGCCGCTCTACGAGTCGAGCGACATCATCGCATGGCTGCAGGAGAATCTGCTCTAGTACGCACGCTCTGTCCGTCCAGGGCCCCAGCCCATACGACCCAAACATGTACACCAGCATCCAAAGTCGACATTTTTCGACATCTTTGGATGCTGGCGTACAGCTTTTGGGTAGTCATGGACGCTCTTAACCGGCTAATTGTTTGAGGCGACCTTTGGATTATGGCTGTTTGACGCCTCTGGAAAGGGTTTCCGAGAGGGCTGTGGTCAAAAAAGGGCAAATATGAGTACTGCTACCTGTTTAGTAGCAGCGATTTTGATCACTTCAGGAACTATTCAACGTTCCATACGTCCGCAGACGACGCTATTTCTCCTCATATGTTCAATAAAAGTAGCTCCGAATGGGAACAAATCTCATCAGGAGCTACCATTTATAGCAAAATAAATGCAACTATAATGGCAACAGTACTCATATTTGCCCTTTTTTGACCACGACCCTCCAGAATAGCCGCTGAGGACGACACTAAATGACAAAATCCGGCACTTGGACGTTCTTATATGACTAGCCATTGAAGGACACCTAACGACTACTCCCATTCGCGACACACTGTGTCGCGAATTTAGCTGGTCCCATTATCGAAGACCAGTGAGAGCTCCTGCCCAGAATCTCGATAACTTAATAAAGCGCTCCCCTCCGGAAGTTCAATGAGCATCCAAATTTCAGGCTGAAAAGCAAAGGAGTATCGAAGCCGTCAATGCTCATTTCCTATCGAACACGCGGGTCAAAACAAGCTAATTAGCCTGATAAACTGTCTGTCTCTTATACACATCTGACGCTGCCGACGATACTCCTTGTGTA
>CABRIC010000002.1 GCA_902470905.1 uncultured Collinsella sp.
TAGCGTAGCGTCTCGTGGGCTCGGAGATGTGTATAAGAGACAGCTTCAATAACTTGCGGTGGAATAGTTCCTATCTGGGGCATCAACCAGCCCATCCAGGAACTATTCCACCGCAACTTTGTTTTTGATGCCCCGCCCGGAAACTGCGTCCCAGTTTTGCCTTTCAAGGTGGGGCGCAGTTCCCCATAGGGCCTCGATTTGGAAACCACATCCCGTTTCGAGCGGGAATAACGGGACACGCTTTCCGCAAAGGGCGCCGTTTCCTACCAGACGGTGAACTGGGCGTTTTCTGTGTTCCAATGGACATCGCGAACGTAGTCGCGCACGCCCGTCGCATCTCGTGCTTCGAACAACTCAAGAATATGGGCATGTTCGTTGTTGGCTTTATTGAGCAGTTTGCACGCCGTCTCCTGGTCGACAGTCTCGTAATCGCGCTTGATAAAGCAGCGCTCGAGCTGCGAGATCATATCGCGCAGACGGTCGTTGCCGCAGCGGTTGAAGTACGTCAGATGAAAGTCTCGCTGAATGTCGTCGTACTTTCGGATGAGACCGCCTTGGATCGCGAGGTCCATAGAGCCGACGAGAAATTTCAGCTGCGTAATGTCATCGTCGGTTAGGTTCGGACAGGAGAGATATGCGGCCTGCCCGTCGAGCGCCCCCATAATCTCAAAGACTTCAACGGCGTTTTGCTGATCGAACCCACGGACGCGGAATCCGCGGCGGGGGAGATTGTCCAGGTAGCCATCGCTTGCCAGCTGGATGAGCGCTTCGCGGACCGGCGTGCGCGACACGCCCATGGCATCGCAGATCGTCTGCTCGCTCAGCCGGTCGCCGGCGGACAACTCGCCGGCGTCAATACGGCTCGAAATATAGTCGTATACGTGGTCCTTCAGGGGCCTTCTGAGCGTTTCCATGGGCTTATGTTCCTTAACTGTATATTTCTAAAATTAAATACGTTTCGCTTGAATAGCTCAATTGAATTATAGAACGACCAGCTAAATCGTGCTACTTTGCGCCGATACGTAAGAATACGCTTACCGATGAATATCTACCGTTCAGTATTGTATACAATATACAAAACAGGAAAATCGCACTAAGATAAAGCCATCGAAAGGAAGGCGGGCGCGAAGAAGTCCCGCTCTCTGCTAAGAGATCCAAGGAGGATCATCATGACCAAGTTCAGCCACGTCATCATCCGCCGCCCCGGCAAGTCCCTGAGCAATGGCATCACGAGTGCCCCCGAGCTTGGCCAGCCCATCTACGAGCGCGCCATCGAGGAGCACTACGATTACGAGCATGCGCTCGAGCAGTGCGGCGTGGATGTCTCGGTGCTGCCGGCACTCGAGCAGTATCCTGACAGCTGCTTCGTCGAAGATCCGGCCGTTATCACTCGCTGCGGCGCCATCATTACCAACCCCGGCGCCGATAGCCGCAACGGCGAGAAGGACGAGATCGAGCCGGCCGTCCGTCGCTTCTTTGACGACGAGCATGTCAAGCACATCGTTTCTCCGGGCACGCTCGACGGCGGCGACGTCATGATGGTCGGCGACCATTTCTACGTCGGTCGCTCCGCTCGCACCAACGAAGAGGGCATCCGCCAGTTCTGCGAGATTCTCGAGGGCTGGGGCCTCGAGGGTTCCGAGGTTCCGCTGGAGGAGGTCCTGCACCTCAAGACGGGCGTCAACTACATCGAGGACAACAACATGCTCGTCTCCGGTGAGTTTATCGATAAACCCGACTTTGCCCAGTACAACAAGATCATCGTGCCCGAGGACGAGGCTTACGGCGCCAACTGCATCTGGGTCAACGGTACGGTCATCGTCGCCGAGGGCTATCCGACCGTGCTCAAGGCCGTGCAGGATCTGGGCTACAAGACGCTCGTCGTCGATACCTCCGAGTATCGCAAGGTCGACGGCGGCCTTTCTTGCCTGTCGCTGCGCTTCTAACGCGATAGCTGTAACAGTCTGATGATCGCTTGACCGATGGCCCGGCACCCGATTCGGGACGTCCGGGTCATCTTTCGTTCGATCACATGATGAAGGGGGTGCACATACAATGGCCTCTAAAGCTCAAAACGACGAGATTATCGATCCTAATGGCCTCGATCTCTTTCGTCTGACCATGATGGTCATTACCGCCAGTATTTGTGGCGGCATCTTTTCGCTTGCCGGCGATATGGCAGCAGGCGGGGCAAATACCGGTGCGGTTATCGTCTCGTGGGGAATTTGCTTTATTGGCGTCTTTGCGCTGATGATGGTGTTCAACGGTTTGTCTCAGGCCCGTCCCGACCTGACCGGCGGCATCTATGCATACGCTGCGGCCGGGTTTGGCGATTACATTGGATTCAACTCCGCCTGGGGCTACTGGATCAGCGCATGTCTTTCCAACGTGAGCTTTGCGCTCTTGCTGTTTAGCGCGCTGGGCTATTTCTTCCCTGCGTTTGGCGCGGGTAACAACCTGCTTTCCATCGTCTGCGCCAGCGTGTTTTTGTGGTTCCTTACCGTCCTTGTGCTTCGTGGCGTTAAGGAGGCTGCGGGCATTAACACGATCGTCACGTTGGCGAAGCTGGTGCCGCTGGGGCTCTTTGTGCTGAGTATCGTGCTCCTGGGTAAGTTCAACGTCGATATCTTTATGGACAACTTCTGGGGAGAGCCGGCTGGTCCTGGCTTTGGCGAGCAGGTTGTCTCGACCATGATCGCCCTTGTCTGGGTCTTCACGGGCATCGAGGGCGCTGTCGTTATCTCGGGCCGTGCAAAGTACGTGCGTGACGTCGGCCGCTCGACGGCGCTCGGATTTGCGGCTGTATTTACGCTGTATCTGATCATCTCGATGCTGTCACTCGGCATTATGCCGCGCGAGGAGATGGCACAGCTCGCAACGCCCTCCATGGCGGGAATTCTCGAGTGCGCAATCGGTCCTGTTGGCGCTGCCATCGTAAACCTTGGCGTTATTCTCTCGCTGGTCGGCGCGATGCTGGGCTATGTCATCATTGCGTCCGAGACGCCGTTCGAGGCAGCGCGCCAGGGGTCCTTCCCTCTGGCGTTTGCCAAGACGAACAAACACGATGCCCCGGTGGTAACGGTTCTCGTGAGCTCCGGCATCACGCAACTCTTCTTGATCGTGTCGTATGTGGCGGCGAGCACCTATCAGTTCTTCTATAGCTGCGCAGTCAATACGATCCTAGTTCCGTACGTGTGCTCGGCAGCCTATTACATGGTGATCGGCTGGAAGAACGAGTATCTGGACGGGCCGCATGCGCCAAGCGTCGGCAAGGCGCGCTTCTTCGGTACGCTCGGCTTCATCTACACATTGTTCCTGGTGTGGTCGACGGGTCTTCAGGGCGTTATGATCACGACGATCCTTTTTGCTCCGGCCATTCCCGTCTATATGCTGGGCGAGCGAGGTCGCGGTAAGCCGGTGCTTCCGCACCTGCACGACAAGCTGATCGCAGCGGTGGTCATTGTCGTGGCAATCATTTCGCTGTATCTGCACTTTGCCGGCATTGCGCCGATTGTCTAAGGCTATGGCGAGTTTCATTGCTAGGTAAGCCGGCGGGCATCGCGTATCGGTGCTACTTGGCATTCCATAGCTGATGTGGGTCTCTATAACGTGCCTATGTGAGCGCCCACCAAGCCCGCGCAGGTGACATTTGTTGCCAGCGCGGGCCTTTGCTGTTGCGGCGAAATGCTGCCGGCAGCTGGGGACGTTCCTGTTGTGTCGGCGCCTTGGGACACTCCTTGGTTGTTTTGCATGCGACGAAGGGAATGGATCATTTTGTCGAGGGGGCGGGCGGCTTTCGGTCCTCGGGGAAACCACGGCCCGGAATCCCCCTTGCACCAATCTGTCGATTGAACATCGGTGTGTGTTCGCGCTATCATGCGTGGTTAAATGGTTAGCCATGGCAAACGGTTAGCCAAGTTAAACAAAATGCAACGCCCTGTGGGCGCCGGGGGAGGAACGCGGACGTGAGACTCGATACACTCGAGATTGGAAAGGATGCCGTTGTCGCATCGGTGGCATCGGACGATCAGGCACTCCGACAGCATATTTTGGACATGGGCCTAACGCCGGGCACCGAAGTCACCATGATGAAGTACGCCCCTATGGGCGACCCGCTCGAGATTCGCCTGCGTGGCTATGAGTTGACGCTGCGCAAGGACGATGCCGCTCGCATCGAGCTCGTGGGCATTCACGACACCGATACGGGTCCGCGCGCTAACGCCGCAATCGGCACGACGGAGCATCCGGCCCTGGGCGAGGGGACGTATTCGCCCCGCGCGGCAAAGACGGCCGTGCCCGAGGGCGCACCGCTGCATTTTGCCCTCGCCGGCAACCAAAACTGCGGCAAGACCACGCTGTTCAACCAGCTGACGGGCTCCAACCAGCATGTCGGTAACTTTCCTGGCGTGACGGTCGACCGCAAAGATGGCGCCATCCGCAACCACCCCGAGGCGAGCGTCACTGATCTGCCCGGCATTTACTCTCTGTCGCCGTACACGGGCGAGGAGATCGTAAGCCGCCAGTTTATCCTGGATGAGCACCCCGACGCCATCATCGATATCATCGACGCCACCAACATCGAGCGTAACCTTTACCTGACGCTGCAGCTTATGGAGCTCGATCGACCCATGGTCATCGCGCTCAACATGATGGACGAGGTGACGGCCAACGGCGGCGCCGTGGACGTCAACCTGCTCGAGAGCCTGCTGGGCGTGCCTGTTGTTCCCATTAGTGCTGCCCGCAACGAGGGTATTGGCGAGTTGGTGGATCATGCCTTGCACGTGGCGCGGTTCCGCGAGCGTCCCGGTCGCCTGGACTTCTGCGCGCCCGATGGTCCGGACGGCGGCGCGCTGCATCGCTGCATTCACGGCATCGCCAACCTTATCGAGGACCATGCCGCGACGGCGCACATTCCCGTGCGTTTTGCGGCGACCAAGCTGGTTGAGGGCGACGAACTGGTAACCGAGGCGCTTCATCTGGATCGAAACGAGCTCGACGCTATCGAGCACATCATTACCCAGATGGAGGGCGAGGCCGGCACCGACCGCCTTTCCGCGCTGGCCGACATGCGTTTTAGCTTTATCGGCGACGTGTGCGGGCGCTGTGTCGTCAAGCCGCACGAGAGCCGCGAGCACGTGCGCTCCGTCAAGATTGACCGCATCCTGACAGGTCGTTACACGGCCATTCCGGCGTTCCTGGTGATCATGGGCCTCGTCTTTTGGCTGACGTTTGGTGTGATCGGCGCGGCGTTGCAGGGGCTCATGGAGGACGGCATCGCTGCCATCATCGCCTCGGCCGATGCGGGCCTCAAGGCGTTCGGCACCAACGACGTAGTGCGCTCGCTGGCTGTCGACGGCGTGCTTACGGGCGTGGGCAGCGTGCTGACCTTCCTGCCGATTATCGTCGTGCTCTTTTTGCTCCTCTCCATTCTGGAGGACTCGGGCTACATGGCGCGTGTTGCCTTTGTCATGGATAAGGTGCTGCGCCGCTTTGGCCTTTCGGGCCGCAGCTTTGTGCCCATGCTCGTCGGGTTTGGCTGCACCGTGCCGGCTATCATGTCGACCCGTACGCTCCCATCCGAGCACGACCGCAAGATGACCGTCATGCTCACGCCGTTCATGAGCTGCTCGGCCAAGCTGCCGGTTTACGGCTTGCTGTGCGGAGCATTCTTCCCGCAGGCGACGGTCCCCGCCATGGTCTCGCTCTATCTGATTGGCATTGCGGTCGGCTGCATTGCCGCTCTGGTGCTCAACCGCACGGCATTTAAGGGCGACCCGGTGCCGTTTATCATGGAGCTTCCCAACTACCGCTTGCCGAGTGTCAAGACGACGGTGATGCTGGCATGGGATAAGGCCAAGGACTTTATTACCAAGGCCTTTACCATTATCTTTGCCGCGACCGTGGTCATCTGGTTCCTTCAGACGTTCGACATTCGCTTTAATGTGGTCGCCGATCAGTCGCAGAGTCTACTTGCCGGTCTGGGTAGCATTATCGCGCCGGCGCTGGCACCGCTCGGCTTTGGCGACTGGCGTGCATCCACGGCGCTCGTCACCGGACTTATCGCCAAGGAGAGCGTCATCTCGACCCTCACGGTGCTTTTGGGCGCGACCTCGCCTGCGGTGTTGTCGACCATGTTTTCGCCGTTCACCGCCTACGTGTTTTTGGTCTTCACGCTGCTGTATCCGCCCTGCGTGGCTGCCATCGGCGCCGTCAAGAGCGAGCTGGGCGCGCGCTACGCCGTGGCCGTATTCGCATTTCAAGTGACGGTCGCCTGGATCGTGGCGTTTGTCGTGCATTCGGCGGGCATATTGCTGGGATTGGCTTAGGGGCGCGTTGATGCTCCGCGCTTTTGGGCGAGCAACAATTCAATAAAAATGAGCCAAAATACCGTCAATTGTCGGCCTGCGGGGACTGTCCTACGCTGCAGATTGCCGTTCGCTGCCTATTTGCTGCCGTTTACGGATTCGTAAATACTTGCAATCGTCGGTCGATTTAACCGTATTACGCGATGTCGATGCGTATTTTGTGCGCCCCTTTCTACAATCACTTTATTTCTATTGCCGAACATGTCTTCCGTTTCGCCTGTGTGGGGACGTGGGATGCAATAGTCGTTTGTAGAGGCTCATTGAGGAGGGAATTGATGAAAGAAAAATTCCAATCGTTCGGAAAGGCAATGCTCGTTCCGATTACGCTCATTGCCATTTCCGGTCTCTTTTTGGGTATCGGTAGCGTTTTTACGACCGAACTGACCCTTGTGTCCCTTGGCGTTAATTGGGACTGGTATGCCGCTTCGCCGCTCTTTACGTTCTTCTCGGTATTTAAGGGTCTCGGCGAGGTAATCATTGGAAACCTCGGTGTTTTGTTTGCCGTCGGCTGCGCCTTCTCCTTGTCTCGCAAAGAGAAGGGCTGGGCTGCCTTTTCTGCCCTTGTCTGCTATCTCACCATGCTCAAGACGGTTGAGATTCTGCTTGGAGCAGCTGGCTTGGCTGCCGACAATACAACGGTGGAAGCTCTTCAGAAGGTCGGCCTTACGTCCATTCAGGCGAGTGAGCAGTCCGCACTCTACACTACCTCGCTCGGCTTTTTTGGCTACAGCTCTGGTGTCTTTGGCGGCATTATCGTGGGCTGCCTGGTCGCTTGGATCACCGGCCGTTTTTACAAGACCAAGCTTCCAACGGCGCTGGCGTTTTTTGCGGGCAGTCGAACGGTCCCCATTGTATCGCTGGTCGCCGGTGGCATCCTGGGCGGCATCATGTACTTCGTCTGGCCCGTCATCGGTGGATGCTTCTCGGGTATTGCGACGTTCGTGAAAGGCTCCGGTCTGGTCGGTACGTTTGTCTATCGCTGGGTGCTCGAGAGCCTTGTGCCGTTTGGCTTGCATCCGCTGCTCGAGACGCCCATGTATTGGACTGAGCTTGGCGGCTCCATGGTCGTCGATGGAACGCGCGTGGTGGGCAATAGCGCCATTCAGCTTGCACAGCTCGCTTCTCCCAGCAGCGACAAGCTCTTGGTTAGGGCCTTCATGGCTGGTTATGGCATTAACGATTATGCGTTGTTCCCGGGCATCGCCCTTGCTATGTGGTCTTGTGCCAAGCCCCAGAACCGCAAGAAGGTTGCTGGTCTTTTAATCCCCACAGTGATTTCGACTGTTTTCTTTGGTGTTACGGAGCCTATTCTCTTTACGTTCCTGTTTGCCGCCCCCTGGCTCTACTTTGGCGTTTACGCTCCGCTTTCCGGACTGGGTGAAGTTCTCTCGGAAGCAATGGGCGTTTCGGTGTACCAGGGAAATATCAAGGACCTGATCCCATTCTTATTCCGCCCCGAGAAGCTTAATCTGCTTCCGTACCTTATTTTGCTCCCCGCCTTTTTCCTGGCAGCTTTCTTCCTCTTCCGGTTCTTTATTACTAAGTTCGATATCAAGACGCCCGGTCGAGATGATGGTGACGATATTGAGTTGATCAACAGCAGAGCCGAGTTCGAGGCAAAGGCCGCTGAGGCAAAGGGCGAGTCTGGTAGCACTCCCGAGAAGGCAGTCCAGGGCCATGCGACCAAGGACAGCGCGCTTGCTGTCGGCATTGTCGAAGCGCTTGGTGGAGCCGACAACATTGATGATCTTGACAACTGCATCTCACGTCTTCGCGTGATTGTCAAGGATGGTTCTAAGGTTGCAGACGACGAGGTGTTCACCAAGAATCTTGAAGCTATGGGCGTTATCCGCCTGAGCGACAAGGCAATCCAGGTCGTTTACGGTCCTCGTGTCGGCGAAGTCGCTTCTGAGGTGCACGACGTTCTCGGTGACGAGTAAAACGCGCAAGTGGCTTGCAATTGCATAGTGCAATTCCAGGGCTTGGCTTCCTATCGCATGATTTAGGGGGCCAAGCCTTCTTGTTTTAGATTGTCAAGGCAGATACTCAATAGTTCTTCGAATGCGAGAATACAACTTCCGGTAAAGCAGTTAGGCTTAACGTTCTTAAGATCCATTGGGTGATCGTCATGTATCGTAAAGATCGCGTCTGCCGTCTTGGCGAGCTCGCTGTCTTCGTTGCCGGTAAAAGCGAGGGTCGTAATGCCCGCGTCGTGGCATGCCCTTGCGGTTTCCAGGATGGCTTCTGTCTGGCCCGATTTGGATATGAGCATCATGCAGCTGAGCGTATTTCGGTTGGATTCGACAAACTGATCGGTTTCTAGGAAGTCCTGTATGACGGCCAAAAAGCCAAGTCCAACGAGCTTAGTCGCCATGTACTGCGCAACGATGCGTGAGAAGCCCTCTCCGTTTACTCCGATCATTCTGTTGCGATGCAGTGCGGCGATGAATACGTCTACATCTCCGGTGTGACATACGAAGTGGACGCTACTGTCTTTGAGTGATTGATTCATTTCGCGGGAGACATGCTGAAGGTGCTTGAGATCGTACATCATTTCGCGGTAGCCACGGTAGCCGAGCTTTTTCGAAAGCCTAATGACTGTCGTCATGCTGGTAAAGCATGCCATGGCGACGGGTTTTATGCCAATATCATCGAGGGTGTCGATATTGTTGAGTAGGTATTCGAGTACGCTTTGCTCGGTTTCGGATAGCTTTGCGGCTGAGTAGAGCTTGGAAATCTGCTTTTTATCAACCATCGGTGCTTCCTTCCCGCCGGACGTGTGTGGCCGCTTCCGTTGCGTAAATAATAACTCCTTGGGGAATTCCTTTCCCGCCTTGCAACCGGGGCGGGAAGCGACCCTCCATGCTGGATACAATATCCAAACACAGGCGAACCATGCAATATTGAATGTGCTAATTGGGGGTTTCGATATGAAACTTACGGTCATAGGTGGCGGTGGCGTCCGCTCCATGTTTTTGGCAAAGAGCATAGCCCAGCAGGCGTCATCGCTTGGAATCGACGAACTTGTGTTTATGGACAATGATCCCGAGAAGCTGCGCATCTACGGTGGCCTTGCCGCCCATGTCTCGGGCATGCTTTGCCCCACGCTTAATTTTTCACTGACGGGCGATGCAGCCGAGGCCGTTAAGGACGCCGATTACGTGATCACGACGATTCGCGTCGGTGGGGACCATATGCGCGTTCGCGATGAGCGCATTGCTCTTTCGCATGGGGTTCTTGGCCAAGAGACGACTGGCGCAGCCGGCGTGTCTTTTGCCATGCGCTCCGTCCCTGCGCTTGCTTCGTATTGCGAGTTAATCAAGAAGTACGCAAAGCCGGACGTCAAGGTGTTTAACTTTACTAATCCCGCTGGCGTCGTATCTCAGGCCCTACGCGATATGGGCTATGATTTTACTTATGGCATTTGCGATGCCCCCTCGGGCATGTTGCATCAGTTTGCCGAGTATAAAGGCGTTGATCCCGCATCGGTTCAGGGCGAGTGCTATGGACTCAACCACCTCTCGTTCTTCCGCAATGTGACGGTTGACGGCGAGGACATCATGTCCGACTTGATCCACGACGACGGGGCATATGCTCATACAGATCTTAGGTTCTTCGAGAAGGACCTCGTCCTAAATCGCGGATGCGTGCCAAATGAGTACCTATACTATTTCTACTATCGCGAGCGCGCCGTTGCCAACGTTCTCTCTTCGCCCCAGACGCGCGGCGAACTAATCGAAGAAATTAATCGAGAAATGACGAGCGAGCTTGCATCTATCGATATTGAGAACGACTTCGAAAAAGGCCTCGCGTGCTTTGAGAAATGGTACGGAATGCGCGAAAACAACTACATGGCGGCCGAGACGGGTATTCATCGCGACAAGCCGTGGACGTTTGACGTGTACGGCAAAGATGCTGGCGGATATGCAGGTGTCGCGCTCCGCTTCATGGATATTGCTCGCTCTGGCAAGACGCAGCAGATGATCCTGTGCACCCCCAACAATGGCGCCATCCCCGGCCTTCTCGATACAGATGTCATTGAGTCAACGTGCGATATCTCCACCGATGGCTGCGTGCCGCATCGCGTCGAAGCCGATTCTGTGCCCGCGGGAAACCTCGAATTGATTCGTCGCGTCAAGTACTACGAGCGCACCGTGGCGCGTGGCATCGTTAACCGATCGAAGCGCGACATTGTCGAGAGCCTCGCGATGCACCCGCTCGTTAATTCGTACTCCTTGGCGAAAGATATCGCCGCGCAGTACTTTGAGCTTAACCGCGACTACATCGACGGCTGGACAGACTAGTCTGGACGTTAAAACTAGAAATTATGGATGGGCGGACCGGCGTTTATATTGGCGCCCGTTCGCCCTGCTTAGTAAGAAAACGGGTATAGAGTGAACTTGCGAGAGAACTTCAATGTCTTTCTGGAATCGGGCGATCGGGCGAAGGAATGCCGGAGTGGCTGCACGATGGCGTTATATATCCCCTTGTTTGTTATGAGCGCGCTTCAAATTGGTGTATCAAACGTTGCAACTGAGCTCGCCTATATCTATCCGTCCATTACGCTTATTTGCACTGTGGTCGCGGCCTTTTTAAACCTGCTTCTATCGAATGTGGCTTTTTCATTATTTGCCGTCGACCGGTCCAAAGAGACGGTGCAACCTGCTCGAACCCCTCCGGTTTATCTCTTGGCCTCGACGGTTCCCCTCCAGATTTCTGGGGCGCTGCTAATTTATTTGGTTCACTTGATTTTATCGGCAATTGTAGTCTTTGCCTCGCTTGCGAGCAGTCAGCTCGGGGTGTTGTGCTCGCTTGTGGTGGCAGTAATCGTGACGCTTCTTTCCGCGTCGTTCGTATTCGTGTTAATTGAAGATGCGGACGTGGAGCAGAGGGGACTACGAGGCATTCGGTTTGCACCACGCTACATCATGCGTTCGGTCACGGTGCTTCGTTCCTCCTGGAGAGAAATCGCGCGTCCCGCAACGCTGCTGGTGGCATGGAACCTGGTTGCAAGTTGCGCTATCCAGGTTCTTGTTGGATGGGTAGTTTCGAGTGCGGCGCTGCCGTCGGCACTTTCAGTGACGGCGCTTGTGCATGAGGGACTTTATTATGGGGCGTTTGCTTATATGCTGCTTTTGCTAGTTCATTGTGCGGTTGCGAGTTGGCTCGAAATTGACGTGCTCATGGGGGTGTCCTTGTGCGTATCCGAGCAGGCGCGATAGCCCGAAGATGAAGCCGCGTTTTCGACATTGAGTTCCTGCGTACCTTGCTTTCTAAGCAGAATTGGCGCGCCGTCTGTTAACAATCGTTTTCCAAGAATTCTTTTGTTGCTCATTTTATAAACTTCTCATTGCTATAATCGCCCACCGCTCAAGATAATCGGAGAGGTTTTCCTATATGGCTCAAACAAAGCAAGACGGCATCACGCTCAGGCAGTGGCTCCCGCTCATCGGGCTCACCTGCTGCGCGTTCGTGTTCAACACGTCGGAGTTCATGCCCATCGGCCTGCTGACCGACATCGCTGCATCGTTTTCGCTCACCGAGGCCCAAGCTGGCATCATGATCTCGGTCTATGCCTGGGGCGTCATGCTGCTGTCGTTGCCGCTCATGGTGTTTGCCTCGCGCTTCGAGTTCAAGCGGATGCTGCTGGGCGTGCTGGCCGTGTTCTCGCTCGGTCAGTTCCTGTCCGCTGTGGCGCCGACCTATCCCATCCTGGTCTGCGCGCGCCTGGTGGTCGCTTGCGCACATGCCGTGTTCTGGTCAGTCGCCTCGATTATGGCCTCGCGCCTGGTCGACACTCGCCACGGCGCGCTCGCCATCAGCATGATCGCCACGGGCTCGTCCATCGCGCAGATCTTTGGCCTGCCTCTCGGTCGCGCCATTGGCTTGGCCGTGGGCTGGCGCATGACGTTTGCCGTGGTCGGGGGCCTCTCAGCCATCGCGGTCGTCTACCAGGCAGCGGTGTTCCCGGCCATGCCGGCGGGTGAGCGCTTTACCGTCAAACAGCTGCCCGAGCTGCTCAAGAACCCTCTCCTCATCGCGCTCTACGCAGTCACGGTCTTCATGGCGACCGGCTATTACGCAAGCTACAGCTATATCGAGCCCTTCCTGGCGCAGGTCGCGCACGTCGATGCGGGCGCCATCACCATGACGCTGACGGCGTTTGGCTGTTCCGGCTTGGTGGGCAGCTGGCTGTTCAGCCGCCTGTTCGACGGGCACCGTTTTCCGTTCCTTGCTATCACGCTTTCCGGCGTGCCGGTGGCTCTGCTGCTCATGGGGCCGGCCGCATCGTCGCTCGTGACAGTGCTTGCCGTCTGCGCACTGTGGGGTTGCTGCGCCACGGCCTTTAACGTGGCGTTTCAGGCCGAGCTCATCAAGCACACGCCGGCAGATTCGTCGGCCGTCGCCATGTCGATCTTCTCGGGCCTGTTTAACCTCGGTATTGGCACGGGCACCGCAATCGGCGGCGCCGTGGTTTCGGGTCCCGGTATCGCTTGGATCGGCTTCGCGGGCGGGGCGATTGCCGTCGTGGGCGTCATCCTCGCCATCACGGTGATGTTCCCAGCCATACGCCGCGCAAAGCCCGTCGCCTAGTCACATCCTCCTCATCAGTTGCGGTGAAATACGGACTGCTGGGTCCAATAAACCCGGCAAGCAGTCCCTATTCCACCGCAACTTATTTTGGGGGAGAGGATACAAGCTGGGCATACAATGGGTGGCGTTGCGTGAAGGATTTCCGGGAGGCTGTTATGTGGGCATACGAGACGACGTTCTATCAGATCTATCCGCTGGGCTTTTGCGGGGCTCCGCGCGAAAACGCTGCACCCGTTGCCGAGGATGAGCTCGCCCAGGCTGCCAACGCCGCGCCCAACCCCGATGCGCCCATCGTGAAAATCGCCCAATGGGCCGACTACCTGCAAGAACTCGGTATTGGCGCCGTGCTCATCAACCCGCCGCTCGAGTCTGATAGCCACGGCTACGATACGCGTAGCCTGCGCCATATCGACCGCCGCCTGGGTGGGGATGCCGATTTTGCTGCCGTATGCGAGACGCTGCACGCCCACGGCATCCGCGTGGTGCTCGACGCCGTCTTCAACCACGTCGGTCGCGGCTTTTGGGCCTTCCGCGATGTGCAGGAGCGCCAGTGGGACTCGCCCTACAAGGACTGGTTTCACATCAGTTTTGACGGCGACTCCTGCTATGGCGACGGCTTTTGGTACGAGGGCTGGGAAGGCCATTTTGAACTCGTGAAGCTCAACCTGCAAAACCCCGCCGTGGTCGATTACCTGCTTGAGTCCGTGCGCCGCTGGGCCGAAGTCTTTGGCGTCGACGGTCTGCGCCTGGACGTCGCCTATATGCTCGATCGCGATTTTATGCGCCGCCTGCATACTTTTACCCGTGAGCTCAAGTCCGACTTTGTGCTGATCGGTGAGACGCTCCACGGCGACTACAACCAGATCGTCAACGAAGAGATGCTCGACTCCTGTACCAACTACGAGTGTTACAAGGGCCTGTACTCCAGCTTTAATTCGGTCAACATGTTCGAGATTGCCCATTCGCTGCATCGCCAGTTTGGCGGCGACCCGTGGTGCATCTACCGCGGCAAACACCTGCTGTCGTTTGTCGACAACCACGACGTGCCGCGCTTGGCGAGCATCCTCACCGACAAGTCCTGCCTGCGCCCCGCCTATGGCATGCTGTTTGGCATGCCGGGCATCCCGTGCGTCTACTACGGCAGCGAGTGGGGAATTGCTGGCGAAAAGGGCGGCCCCGATGGCGACTGGGCGCTGCGACCTGCGCTCGATGAGCCTGCGCCCAACGAGCTGACGGCTTTCATCAAGCAGCTCACGCACCTGCGCTCGGCCGACGACGCGGCGGCCCGTGCTCTCAACTACGGTGCCTATCGCAACGTGGTGATCCAGAACAAGCAGCTGCTGTTCGAGCGTGCTTGCGACGACGCGACGGTGCTCGTGGCGGTGAACGCCGTGGACGAGCCTTACACCTTTGGCGCCGGCGAGCTCAACGGCTCTTTTGTCGATTTGCTTGCCGACGGTGTGCTCACGGTCGAGCTGACGGGCACCCTCGAGCTTGCGCCCTACGAGGTGCGTTATCTGCTGAGGGCCTAGGCCATGGCAACGTCTGACGAGGGCTATCAACATATTGAGCATGGGTTTGAGCCCGTGTTTGACGAGCGTTCGCGCGTTTTGGTGTTGGGGTCGTTTCCCTCGGTGCTTTCGCGCGCCAATGCCTTTTATTACGGCAACTCTCAGAATCGCTTTTGGCGCGTGATGGCCGCGTGCCTCGGTATGCCTGTGCCGCCCAACGAGGGCGATCCTTTGGCAAGCGGTGAGCCCGCGACGCTCGATGCCTCCATTGCCGCCAAGCGGGCCATGCTGCTCAACGGCGGTGTGGCCCTGTGGGACGTGATCGAGAGCTGCGACATCAAGGGCTCGAGCGATGCGAGCATCAAAAACGTTGTGCCGGCGCATGCCGAGCGTATTACCGGCGCAGCTCCTATCGAGGTCGTTGTCTGTAACGGCGGCACGGCAGGTCGGCTCTACAAGCGCTATCTACAAGAACGCACCGGGCTGCCGGCCATCGTTCTGCCGTCGACAAGTCCCGCCAATGCGACATGGCGCCTGGAACGCCTTGTCGAGCGCTGGCGCGAGGCCGTTGACTGGGGCGCTTTGTGATTTAGATATCTGACTGGGCACGGGTGCCGAGGCGTTTCATGATGGCATGCCAGATCGGTGCGGGTAGCGCGGGCTTGACGCACACCATGCCGTCGGCATCGACGCTACCGGCATTGCCACCGCCAAGCAGCTGCGCATGCTCAATAGAGCAGCCCATGCGCACGGCGCCTACAAGCTTGTCCATCGCTTCCGAAAATGGTCGGCGCAAGAGGCCCATGCGTGGGGAATGGCGAAGCGCCGCAATGCCACTGCCGGCACAGACGACAACGCCGTCGCACCATGGCAGGTCACGTAGAATACATGCCCGGTATAGGCGGTCGAGGACTTCGTCCGTCTGCTTGGCGTTTTTGGACAGGGCCTGGACGACGACATAGACGCGTGTCTCTGTATTTCCAAGGCGATCGAGTATCTGCTCGACAGCGATCATAGCCTCATCGTCAAATGCATCATCAACAGCGAGCACCATGCCATCGACTGCACCGGCGTCATCCGCCTCCAAATCGACCGGGCGGGGGAGCGCGGTGCCGGAAAGCCGGGCATAGGCCGCGATGGCATCCTGCAGGTCCCAGAGCAAAAACTCAAGATCGGCGCTATTGGGAATGCTGATATACGCAATGGTTTGCAGCGTTTTTGGTACATCCCTGCGCGCGGTCGTCTCCATGCCGCCTCCTTTCCGGTTGGTTTCCGTTTAGGTTACACCGTCTGACGGCGCTCCGCCGCGCTATCCTAGTGCAACCCTTACGAAAGGAACGCCATGCGTCTGCCCATGAATACCTCGCTTGCCACGCTCAAGCCCTCCGGCATCCGTCGGATTAACGCGCTCGCTGCCCAGCACCCGGGATGCATTGCGCTCGCGCTTGGCGAGCCCGATTTTCCCACGCCCGATGTGATTAGCGCCGAGGTGACCGCCGCACTGGACCGCGGTGACACACACTATCCGCCCAACAACGGTCGCCCCGCCCTGCGTGAGGCGTTATCTGCCTACATGGGGGACGCGGGCCTTACGTTTTCGGCTGACGAGGTCATCCTGACCGACGGCGCGACCGAGGCACTGTCGGCAACATTCATGGCTATGCTCAACCCCGGCGACGAGGTCATCATCCCCACGCCAGCCTTTGGCCTGTACGAGAGCATCGTCGTGGCCAACCACGCCAAAGCGGTCTTTTTGGATACAGAGCCTGCGCAATTCCAGATTGACGAGGACGCACTTCGTGCCTGCGTAACGCCGGCGACCAAGGCCATCGTCATCTGCACGCCCAACAATCCTACGGGCTGCATCCTCAACGCGGCATCGCTCGACGCCGTGGCGCGCGTAGCGGAGCAGGCGGGCATCTACGTGGTCTGCGACGACGTATACAACCGCCTAGTCTATGTGGATGGCTACGAGCGCTTTGCCCAGCGTCACCCAGAGCTTCGCGATCAGACAGTAGTTATCGAGAGCTTCTCCAAACCCTGGGCCATGACCGGCTGGCGCTTGGGCTGGCTCGCAGCTGCAGCCCCCGTCATCGCCGAGATCGCAAAGGCCCACCAATACTTAGTATCGAGCGCCGTCTCCTTTGAGATGGATGCCGCAACGCGAGCCCTGACCGTCGACCCAACCCCCATGCTCAAAGTCTACCGAGCCCGTCGCGAACGCGTGCTCGCAGCCTTAGACGCCATGGGCCTCGACGTAGTGGAACCGGCAGGCGCCTTCTACGCTTTCCCGAGCATCAAACAATTCGGCCTAACAAGCGAAGACTTCTGCATCAAAGCCATCAAAGAGGCAAACGTAGCCCTAGTCCCCGGAGACTGCTTCGGAACCGAAGGCCACATCCGCCTCAGCTACTGCGTCTCCGACAAAAATCTGGACGAAGGTCTCCACCGCCTGTCAACCTTCGTTTCAACCTTATAGCCCAACGGGACGCAACACATCAGCCCACCGACCCAAGCATTATGAGTGGGGCGCGTCGCTCAACGGACACGAGGATTCGCAGCAAAGGCAACGTAGCTCCGGCCGGGAGGGGCAGGGCGAGTTTTCCGTAGATTCCGCACGAGCCGAAGGCCACTTAATGTGGCCTTCGTGCGAGCCCAGGACTTGACCGAGCGGAAAACTCGCCCTGCCCCTCCCGGCCGGAGCGTATGCAGGGTTTGTGTACGAATCCTCGCGCCCGTTGACCGACGCCGGGGTCCCCGCCATAATACTTTCGGTTCACGCACGAATCCGCTGCCAGAGACAGCCGGTGCAAACGGGCATCGCCCGCAAGCTTAATGGGATATCCCGCCAGCCGAGGTGGTCGAGTAGATATGTCTTCTCGCCCCCGTCGCTCATGCAGCGCGGGGGCTTTCTTTTTGGACATGCCCCCGTCACGTCCTTGTGGCGGACCGTGCCCGGAAAGAATTCGAGGAGGTGTAATTCATGCCCCAGCAGTACAAAATCGACAAGGTTGCAGAGATCGAGTCCCGTATCGCCGAGAACGCCGGTCTGTTCGTCGTCAACTACAACGGTCTGACGGTTAAGCAGGCTCAGGAGCTGCGTCATCAGCTTCGCGAGTGCGGCGCCGAGATGAAGGTCTACAAGAACAACCTGGTCAAGATTGCTCTCAAGAACCAGGAGCAGCCCGAGCTCGACGAGATCCTCGCCGGCCCCGTCGCTTATGTGTTCTATGAGTCCGAGCCGGTCGAGGCCGCTAAGGCCCTTAAGGACTTCTCCGCTCAGTCCAAGGGCGTCCTTGAGATCAAGGGCGGTATCTCCGACGGCAAGGCCGTTTCCGCTGATGATGTTAAGGCTATCGCCGAGCTGCCCACCAAGGATCAGCTTCTCGGCCAGATCGCCGGTCTCATCTCCGGTTTCGCTCGCGACATCGCTGTCTGCGTCAACGGCGTTTCCTCTGGTCTCGCTCGTTCGATCCAGCAGGTCTCCGAGCAGAAGGCAGCCTAGTCGCTGTTTTCACCCGCGGCGGCAACGCCGCACCCCTGGCGCATTCGCGCCGTGTTTTAACTGATCTCCGTGCACAGACACGGAAACCGAAAGGACTTAGAAATGGCTAAGCTTACCACCGATGAGATCATCGATGCTCTTAAGGAAATGACCCTTCTCGAGGCTTCCGAGCTCGTCAAGGCTATCGAGGACACCTTTGGCGTTTCCGCCGCTGCTCCTGCCGCTGTTGTCGCCGCTCCCGCTGCTGGCGCTGCTGAGGCCGAGGAGAAGACCGAGTTTGACGTCGTGCTCGAGGGCTTCGGCGACAACAAGATCCAGGTCATCAAGGCCGTCCGTGAGCTCACCAGCCTTGGCCTGAAGGAGGCCAAGGAGGTCGTCGAGGGCGCTCCCAAGGCTGTTCTCGAGGGTGCCAAGAAGGAGGACGCCGAGGCTGCCAAGGAGAAGCTCGAGGCTGCTGGCGCTGCTGTCACCCTCAAGTAATCAGGTTTTCTCGCCAGATTTCTTTGCAGACGGGGTTCGCATTGCGAACCCCGTCTTTTTCGTTTTGATCCCTCTATTTTGTTGGCTCGGCATACAAATTGCTGCCGCTTGCGGTGCTTTGGCGTTGCTACCGTTGGGCGATAAAATTGCACCATTCGAGCAATAATTTGCGTTGACCTGCTGAAGAATGGCGCTTGCCTGCATTAACGTTAATTAGCAGCGGTAAGATACTTCGGTATCGCAATTTGGTCTGCGGCCGCCGTGCCGCACGCACAGGGCGCGTCCTGCGCCTGCGAAAGGATCCTTGAATAATATGAAGGCAATCATCCCCGCCGCCGGTCTTGGCACGCGTTTTCTGCCTGGCACCAAGTGCACGCCCAAAGAGATGCTGCCGGTTCTCGACAAGCCGGTCATCCAGTATGTCGTCGAGGAGGCGCTCGACCCCGAGGAGGTCGACGACGCCATCATCGTTACCTCGCCCGGCAAGCCTGAGCTGCTGAACTACTTCCAGCCCGACCGTTCGCTCGAGAACCTGCTGCGCGAGCGCGGTAAGGACGCCTACGCCGACGCTGTCGCCCATGCGGGCGGTATGCCGGTCGACTTCCGCTATCAGTACGAGCCCAAGGGTCTCGGTCACGCCATTCGCTCTGCCGCCGACGCTGTGGCAGGGGAGAACTTCCTGGTTCTTCTGGGCGACTACGTTGTGCCCAACCGTGATATCTGCGACAAGATGCTTGCCGTCTCCAAGGAGCACGGTGGCGCTTCGGTTATCGCCGTTGCCGCGTGTGCTCCCGAGGAAGTTAGCCGCTACGGCGTTATCGCCGGTGAGCGCGTGGGCTCGCTCGAGGGCGCCGAGGATGTTGCCGATGGCGAGCCGGGTGCCGTGTGGCGCATCGGCGGCCTGGTGGAGAAGCCTGCCCCCGAGGCGGCTCCGTCCAACCTGTACATCGTCGGTCGCTACCTCCTGTCTCCGCTGGTCATGGACCTGCTGGCCGATCAGCAGGCCGGTAAGGGCGGCGAGATCCAGCTGACCGACGCCATGGCCCGTTCGCTCGATCGCGAGGCCATGTATGCCGTCGTCATCGACCCACTGTCGGGCTACGACACCGGTACCCCGTCTGGCTGGATGGCCACCAACGCCCTCATGGCTGCAAGCGATCCTCGTTTTGCAGGCGCCTTCTGGGATGCCATCGACGAGCGCGGCGGCTTGATGCGCAAGTAGGCCTTCGGGCAACGATATTTACGGGCGCGGACCTCGGTTCGCGCCCGTTTTTTATAAGAGCTGCGATTGCCGGCCCTCTGTTCACAGAAAATATATGAACATATGTTCGATGCACATACATCTACCTGCATGTTTTCTGTCGAAAAACTTTGCTACTCCAAAAACTCAATCACGTCAAGGCTTTTCTTGCCCAACGGTCGGTACCTGATAAACTATTAGGTTGCGATAACTGGCGAAGCTATGCCTCGCCAATCCACCGAGCATTTCCGTGAAGGAGGAAAAACCTGGTGACCTACGCATACACTGCCACTGAGCGCAAGCGCGTCAGCTTCGGGAAAATCCCGGAGGCCATGGAGCTCCCCAACCTTATCTCTGTTCAAAGGGAATCCTTTGAGCGTTTTAAGGACGAGGGCCTTCGTGAGGCGTTCAAGGAATCCAGCCCCATCCAGAGCCAGAACCATGTTCTCGAGGTTACCTTCGGCGAGCATCAGTTCGGCGACCCCGCGCACACCGTCGAGGAGTGCCGCGAGAAGGACATGACCTATCAGGCTCCGCTTCTGACCGACGTCCGTCTCACCAACAAGGAGACCGGCGAGATCAAGGAGCAGCTCGTCTTCATGGGCGACTTCCCCATGATGACCGATCAGGGCACCTTCATCATCAACGGTACCGAGCGTATCGTCGTCTCGCAGCTCGTCCGCTCCCCGGGCGTGTACTACAGCTCCGAGATGGATTCGGGCAAGCAGATCTACAAGGCCCAGATCATCCCGTCCCGTGGTGCCTGGCTCGAGTTTGAGGTCGACAAGCGCGACCAGCTCATGGTCTCCATCGACCGTAAGCGCAAGCAGAGCGCCACGATGTTCCTGCGCGCCCTTGGCATCGCCGTCACCAACGACGACATCATCGAGCTGCTCGGCAACTCCGATGTAATCAAGCGCACCCTTGAGCGCGATACCGCCCTTACCCGCGAGGATGCTCTTATCGAGATCTACCGTCGCCTGCGCCCGGGCGAGCCTCCCACCGTGGACGCTTCCCGCAGCCTTCTCGAGGGTCTGCTCTTCAACCCGCAGCGCTACGATCTGGCCCGCGTCGGTCGCTACAAGGTCAACAAGAAGCTCAACCTCACCACCGAGGAAGAGGTCACGGTGCTCACCGACGAGGATATCGTCGCTACGCTGCGCTACCTGCTGTCCCTCGCCGCCGGCGAGCAGGGCTTCAAGGTCGACGACATCGACCACTTTGGCAACCGCCGTATCCGCACCGTCGGCGAGCTCGTCGCCAACCAGTTCCGTATCGGCATGAGCCGTATGGAGCGCGTCGTCCGTGAGCGCATGAGCTCCCAGGACATCGACGAGATTACCCCGCAGTCGCTCATCAACATCCGCCCGATCGTGGCCTCCATCAAGGAGTTCTTCGGTTCCTCGCAGCTCTCGCAGTTCATGGACCAGGCGAACCCCCTGACCGGTCTGACCCACAAGCGCCGTCTGTCCG
Organism: uncultured Collinsella sp.; assembly: GCA_902470905.1. Lineage (GTDB taxonomy): Bacteria > Actinomycetota > Coriobacteriia > Coriobacteriales > Coriobacteriaceae > Collinsella. Next base: position 21,169 of record CABRIC010000002.1, read on the forward strand.
CACTCGGCCCTGGTGGTCTTGCCGGCCACAAGTCCGGCTCCAGCCGCCGCACCAACGTGCCGACGGCCGTCCGCGACGTTCACAACTCGCACTACAGCCGCATGTGCCCGATCGAGACCCCCGAAGGCCCCAACATCGGCCTGATCGGCTCGCTCGCCCTCTACGCCCGCGTCAACGAGTACGGCTTCATCGAAGCTCCGTTCCGCCGCGTCGAGAACGGCGTTGCCACCGACCAGATCGACTGGATGACCGCTGACGAGGAAGAGAAGCACGTCATCGCGCCGGCCAACACGCCGCTCGATCCCAAGACCAACGAGTTCATCACGACCGATGCCGAGGGCAAGATCGTCCGTCCGCACACCGTGATCGCCCGTACCCGCGACTTCGACGGCTCCTTCGGCGCTCCCGCCGACGTGCCCGTCGAGGACGTCGACTACATGGACGTCTCGCCGCGTCAGATGCTCTCCGTCGCAGCCACGCTGATCCCGTTCCTTGAGCACGACGACGCCAAGCGTACGCTGATGGGCGCTAACATGCAGCGTCAGGCTGTGCCGCTGGTTCACCCCGCCGCTCCCTATGTCGGTACCGGCATGGAGCGCCGCGCCGCTCTGGACTCCGGCGAGGTCACCCTGGCCAAGAACGCCGGCGAGGTCATCTTTGCCGACGCCGCCAAGATCATCGTCAAGCATGCCGGCGGCATGGATGAGTATCATCTGGCCAAGTACCAGCGCTCCAACCAGTCTACCTGCATCAACCACCGTCCGCTCGTTCGCGTCGGTGACACCGTTGAGCAGGGCGAGCCTCTGGCCGACGGTCCTTCGACCGATCACGGCGAGCTCGCACTGGGCCAGAACCTCACCGTGGCCTACATGCCGTGGGAAGGCTTTAACTACGAGGACGGTATCGTCGTGTCCGAGCGCCTGGTGGCCGAGGACTTGCTGACGACCATCAACATTACCCGTCACGAGATCGATGCCCGCGACACCAAGCTCGGCCCCGAGGAGATCACCCGCGAGATCCCGAATCTCTCCGAGGACATGCTTGCCAACCTCGACGAGGACGGCATCATCCGCATCGGCGCCGAGGTCGGCCCTGGCGACATCCTGGTCGGCAAGGTCACACCTAAGGGCGAGAGCGCTCTGACCGCCGAGGAGCGCCTGCTGCGCGCCATCTTCGGTGCCAAGGCCCACGACGTCCGCGACACCTCCCTTAAGATGCCTCACGGCGCTTACGGCCGCGTCATCGACGTCGTCCGCTTTAGCCGCGAGAACGGCGACGACCTGGCCCCCGGTGTCAACGAGCAGGTGCGCGTCTACGTCGCCCAGCGTCGTAAGATCCAGCAGGGCGATAAGATCGCCGGCCGCCACGGCAACAAGGGTGTTATTTGTAACGTTCTGCCGGTCGAGGACATGCCCTACATGGCTGACGGTACCCCGATCGACGTTATCCTCAACCCGCTGGGCGTTCCTTCTCGTATGAACGTCGGCCAGCTGCTCGAGTGCCACCTTGGCTGGGCTGCTGCCTGCGGTTGGGATACCGAGCAGGCCGACTCCGACAAGTACGTCCCCGGTCCGTTCTTCACCGCGACGCCCGTCTTCGACGGCGCCAAGGAGGACGAGATCGCCGAGGTCATCCGTCGTGCCAACAAGAACATGCTCAACAAGGCCACCGCTGCCTTTGGCGATCACATGCGCCCCGAGTTCGTCACCCAGCTTGACGAGCGCGGCAAGACCCGTCTGTTCGACGGCCGCACCGGCGAGGAGTTCCGCGAGCCCATTACCGTGGGTACGTCCTACATCCTCAAGCTCGGCCACATGGTCGACGACAAGATCCACGCCCGTTCGACCGGCCCTTACAGCCTGGTTACCCAGCAGCCTCTGGGCGGCAAGGCTCAGTTCGGCGGCCAGCGCTTCGGCGAGATGGAAGTTTGGGCACTGTACGCTTACGGTGCTTCCAACGTCCTGCAGGAGATCCTGACCGTCAAGTCCGACGATACCGTGGGCCGCGTCAAGACCTACGAGTCCATCGTCAAGGGCGAGAACGTCCCGGTTCCGGGTATCCCCGAGTCCTTCAAGGTTCTCGTCAAGGAGATCCGTTCGCTCGCACTGGACATCGAGCCCATGCACGATGCCGACGAGGACGCCTCCGCCCCTGTGACCGCCGAGGAGACCTCCGCTCTCGACGACCTGGCTGCGCTCGCCGGCGTTGACGCCGACGTCGAGGCCCAGGATGCCGAGACCGCCGAGGCACCCGAGGCTGTCGCCGCCACGACCACTGATAAGGAGTAGTTGACTGTGGCAGATTTCGAAGCTACTGATTTTGACTCGGTAAAGATCTCCCTTGCCTCCGCCGACCAGATCCGTTCCTGGTCGCACGGTGAGGTCAAGAAGCCGGAGACCATCAATTACCGTACCCTCAAGCCCGAGAAGGACGGCCTGTTCTGCGAGAAGATCTTCGGTCCCGCCAAGGACTGGGAGTGCTCCTGCGGCAAGTACAAGGGCATCCGCTTTAAGGGCATCGTCTGCGAGCGCTGCGGCGTCGAGGTCACCTCGGCCAAGGTGCGTCGCGACCGCATGGGCCACATCGAGCTCGCCGCTCCCGTGTCCCACATCTGGTACTTCAAGAGCCCCACGAGCTTCCCGATGAGCCGTATGCTCGACATCAAGTCCAAGGACCTCGAGAAGGTTCTGTACTTTGCCAGCTACATCATCACCGAGGTTGACTATGAGGCTCGCGAGGCCGACGCCGACGACCTGCGCGAGGAGCTCGCCGCCGATCTGGAAGAGATCGATGCCGAGTGCGCCCGCCAGATCGAGTCCCTCAAGGAGCAGGGCGACCCCGAGAACTTTGACGAGTTCTCCGACGAGGAGCCGCTGACCCCCGAGGAGATCGCCTCCGGCATCGTCGACATCGAGGAAGAGTGCAAGGACGAGAAGCAGCTCCGTACGGACGCCTTCAACGCCTTCATGAAACTCACCGAGCGCGACCTCATTTCCGATGAGCCGCTGTTCCGCGAGATGACCCGTTACTACTCCATGTACTTCAAGGGTGGTATGGGTGCCGAGGCCGTCCGCGACCTGCTCGCTGCCATCGACCTCCCCTCCGAGGCCGAGAAGCTCAAGGCCATCATCGCCGACGAGGACTCCCAGAAGCAGAAGCGCGAGAAGGCCGTTAAGCGTCTCGAGGTCGTTGACGCCTTCCTGAAGGGCGGCAACAGCCCCGCAAACATGATCCTGGACGTCATCCCGGTCATTCCGCCCGATCTGCGCCCGATGGTCCAGCTCGATGGCGGCCGCTTCGCCGCGTCCGACCTCAACGACCTGTATCGTCGCGTGATCAACCGCAACAACCGACTCAAGCGCCTGCTCGACCTGGACGCCCCTGCGATTATCGTGAACAACGAGAAGCGCATGCTCCAGGAGTCCGTGGACGCCCTGTTCGACAACGGCCGTCGTGGTCGCCCGGTCTCTGGCCGTGGCGGTCGCCCGCTCAAGTCGCTCGCCGAGGCCCTCAAGGGCAAGCAGGGTCGTTTCCGTCAGAACCTGCTGGGCAAGCGTGTCGACTACTCCGGCCGTTCGGTAATCGTTACCGACCCCAAGCTGCTGCTGCACCAGTGCGGTCTGCCCAAGACCATGGCGCTGGAGCTCTTCAAGCCCTTCGTCATGAAGCGCCTGGTCGAGCTTGGCAAGGTCGAGAACATCAAGGGCGCCAAGCGCGCTATCGACCGTGGTGCCACCTTTGTGTGGGATATCCTCGAAGAGGTCATCGACGGCCGCGTCGTGCTGCTCAACCGTGCACCGACCCTGCACCGTCTGTCCATCCAGGCCTTTGAGCCGGTGCTGGTCGAGGGCAAGGCTATCCACCTGCATCCGCTGGTTTGCTCGCCCTTCAACGCCGACTTCGACGGCGACCAGATGTCTGTCCACGTGCCGCTGTCCAGCCAGGCTCAGGCCGAGGCTCGCGTGCTCATGCTCTCTGCGAACAACCTGCGCTCGCCGGCATCCGGCAAGCCGGTCAACATCCCTTCGCAGGACATGATCATCGGTGTGTACTACCTCACCCAGGTTCGCGAGGGTCTGCCGGGCGAGAACCACGTGTTCTCGAGCTTCGACGACGCGCTGCACGCCTATGACTGCCGCTCCGAGGTCGACATGCAGGCCAAGATTCAGGTCCGCGTGTCCGCTGCCGACGCCAACGTCATCAACGAGGACGGCACCCGTATCTTCCGCGTCAAGAACGGCAAGAACGAGTTTGTCGACTACGATGTCACCGGCAACAAGACTGCGCGCTTCGAGACCTCTATCGGCCGCATCATCTTCAACCGCCAGTGCCTGCCCGAAGACTATGAGTTCATGAACTACAAGATGGTCAAGGGCGATGTGGCCAAGCTGGTTGCGGACTGCTGCGATCGCTACCCCGAGGCCAAGGTCGGCCCGATTCTCGACGCCATCAAGTACTCCGGCTTCCACTACGCTACCCGCGCCGGCCTCACCATCTCGGTGTGGGACGCTCTCATCCCTGCCGAGAAGCAGGAGCTGCTCGACCGCGCCCAGGCCAACGTCGACCAGATCAACGAGTACTTCGAGGAGGGCTTCATCAACGAGACGGAGCGCCACATCGAAGTCGTTAACGAGTGGACCGCTTGTACCGACAAGGTCGCAGCGCTCATGCTCGACTTGTTCGACGAGGAAAACCCGCTCTACATGATGGCCGACTCCGGCGCCCGTGGTTCTAAGACCCAGCTGCGTCAGCTCGGCGGCATGCGTGGCCTGATGGCAGACATGTCCGGCGAGACGATCGACCTTCCCATTAAGGCGAACTTCCGCGAGGGCCTGCTGCCGCTCGAGTACTTCATTTCGACCTACGGCGCCCGTAAGGGCCTGGTCGATACCGCATCCCACACCTCGGACTCTGGTTACCTGACCCGTCGTCTGGTCGACGTGGCCCAGGACGTCATCGTCCGCGAGGAGGACTGCGGTACGCACGAGGGCGTCACCTACAACCTCATCATCCCCGGCACCACTGACCTCAACACCGACCTCGTCGGCCGTTGCTTCATCGAGGACGTCGTGGCTCCCGACGGCACCGTGCTCTTTGAGCAGGACGGCTACATCGAGAAGGTCGCCGACATCCAGAAGATGGTCGATGCGGGCCTTAAGAAGGTCAAGCTCCGCGCGCTGCTCACCTGCCGCTCCAAGTACGGCGTGTGCCAGAAGTGCTACGGCTGGGATCTTTCCACCCGTCGTCCGGTCGCCATCGGTACCGCGGTCGGCATTATTGCCGCCCAGTCCATCGGCGAGCCCGGTACGCAGCTTACGATGCGTACCATTCACTCCGGCGGCGTCGCTGGCGTCGACGATATTACGCAGGGTCTGCCTACGGTCAGCCGTATGTTCGATATCGTCGGCAACGTCAACGAGAAGATTCTGGGTCGCGAGGCCGAGCTGGCTCCGTACTCCGGTCACCTCTCGATCAAGCCCGAGAAGTCCGAGTACGTGCTGACGCTCACCGACTCCGAGGATCACACCCGTGTCCTCGACGAGCGTCGCGTCCCCGCTTCGGTGCGCTTTATGCCCGAGATCGAGGACGGCTGCGAGGTTCGCGCCGGCGACCAGATCACCAAGGGCTTCGTCAACTTCCGCAACCTGCGCAAGCTGACCGACATCGAGTCGACGATGCACACCTTCGTCGAGAGCGTCAAGGACGTTTACACCAGCCAGGGCGTCGACCTGAACGACAAGCACATCGAGGTGCTCGCACGTCAGATGCTGCGTCGCGTTCAGATCACCAACCCCGGTGACTCCAAGTACCTGCTTGGTCAGTACGTCGACCGTTATGAGTTCGCCGACGAGGTCGAGCGCGTTGCCCGTCTGGGCGGTCAGGCTCCCGTGGCCGAGCCCGTCATCCTGGGTACGCTCAAGGTCGCGTCCAACATCGACTCCTGGCTGTCGAGCGCTTCGTTCATCCGTACCGCCGGCGTCCTTACCGAGGCTGCCATCGAGGGCAAGGTCGACCACCTGCTCGACCTTAAGTCCAACGTCATCGTCGGTAAGAAGATCCCGGCCGGTACCGGCCTCAAGCCGTACGCCAACGCCAAGCTGACGTATCGTACGGCCGACGGCTATGTCGACATCGACGGCCCGGCTTCGCCCAACGCCAAGTCGCTGCCCGAGTGGGCTCCGGTGGAGCTCAAGGACCTGGACGAGCAGCTCCCGCAGCAGCTCGACTGGGCCGGCTACGACGAGTTCGGTGGTGCTGACGGTTCGTTCACCCGCAACGGCCACACCATCTCCGCCGAGAAGGCTCGCCTGTACCTGTTCGACGACCTGGGCGTGTCGCAGCGCTGGACCAACAAGTTCAGCGAGGTCGGCATCGAGACGGTCGGCGACCTGGTCGGCAAGTCCGAGGAGGATCTGCTGCGCATCGATGGTATCGGTGCCAAGGCGATCGAGGAGCTCCGTGACGGCCTGGAGGCCCACGACCTGCTCTACATCCTCGAGAACAACGACGACGTTGCCGACGAGGAAGACCTCTCGCAGCTGCTGCAGATGGTCTTTAGCCCCGACGGTCCGGACGATATCCTGCTGGGTACCTCCGCTCCGACGCATCACGCCGACGCCGACGAGGAGCTCCTGGGCGCTCCGATCGACGATAAGAAGGCTCCCGCCAACGGCGCGATCAACGAGGATATGGCTTCCCTCGACGAGCTGCTCAACCAGCTCGTGGACACCGATGACGCCGAAGAGGCCAAGGACAACGACGAGGAGTAATTTCCTAGTACGTTAACCGTCCTTCCAAAGACCCGCTTCCCAACAGGGAAGCGGGTCTTTTTTGTTGAAGAAAACCTACCAAAAAGGGACAGGTTTATTTTGGTAGGTTTTTCCTGCTTGAATTTGAAACATTCCGTTCGGTCAAACCGTATCTATGGTGAGGACCTCATCAAGAATCATTACCGTCACCGGGAGGTGATTATGGAAGAACAAGCTTTTAGACAGGCGGTCGAAGATCACCGAGATGTCGTGTTTCGAATCGCATTGACGTACCTGCGCGATCGTGCCGATGCCGACGATATTGCCCAAGATGTCTTTCTTAAGTTGCTTAAAAGCGATGGACACTTTGAAAGTTGGGAACATCTTCGCCGCTGGCTTATCCGGGTCACGATCAATGAATGTAAATCGCTCTTTCGAAAGCCATGGAGGCGTGTGGAGGATATTGAGAACCTGGCCGATTCGCTTTCGGCGGCGCAGGATGAGACCAAGGCGGTCCTGTCAGACGTTATGCGACTCCCGGAGCGATTCCGCGTTCCCATCGTGCTCTATTACTATCTGGGCTTTTCGACCTCAGAGATTGCCGAGTTGTTGCATGTGCCAGCCGCGACCGTTCGAACGCGCTTAGCTCGCGGTCGATCGAAGCTCAAATTCATCCTAGAGGAGGGCGACCGTGAAATCCAATCAAATCAAGCAGGCCTTCGAGTCCATCCAAGCCGATAGCGATCTTGCAGATCGCGTCCTTAATACCGCTGCGGGTGAGCCGCTTCGCCGAAAGGGTCACGCGAAGCCTCTGTATGTTGCCGTGATCGGATGCCTTGCCGGAGTGCTGGCGACCGGAGGGGTCGCCTACGCCGTTATCAATTCCAGCTATTTTGCCTCAGCCTGGGGAAACCACGGCAACGGGGATTCCATTACCTGGACAAACGGCGGCTCATCGGGGACTAAATATACCTACACCAGGGAGTTTGGTGATGGCATCGCGCCCCAAAGCCTGGAGGGTGCAGTCCAGGAGGTTAATCTGTCCGTCGAGGGCAACGGCTATACGCTCGATATCCATGAGATGGCAATCGACCAAAACGGCTGCGGAGCCGTGACGTTTACGTTGTCCAATCCAAATGGAGTTAACTACTACAAGCCAGCAGCAGAGACAGGCGAACTTGTTCTCTATGGTGAAGAAGAACAAGGCATCGGCACGCCAAGCATGAACTTCGGCGAGGAATGGGCTGACACACGCTGCACAATTGATAAGGACACATCAAGCGACACGGTCATTAATGGCACGATGTACTTTGCCTCGTGGGATCGCGAGCGAGATTTGGGACATGCGGTCAGCTGGAATATCTGCTGGACTGAGGGCGAAGGCGAGGACGCGAAGCTGCTCGAGGCATCGACGCCAGAGTTTAACGTCGGAGCGCACGTCGATACAAAGGAACTCCGCTCCGATGACTCGCCTCTCGAGATCAGTCCGTTTTCCATCCAGACGCATATCGATGATCTGGGCTATGAAGCAGTTGATCATAAATTGACCGTCACCTACAAGGATGGATCGGAGCAGATTATCGAAGATGACGACGCAGGGGTGTTCAACTTCTATGTTTCGCTGGCGCGCAATAGCGGAGAGAACAACTGGGTGCCGACAAAACTGATCAATGTCGATCAAGTGGTCTCGGTAACCCTTGAGGGCACGAGATACACATCAACAGGAGAGACCGAAACAGAAGTACCCTTTACCATCGTCTATTCGTAAGGTCTAGGCCGCTTCCCAAGAGGGGAAGCGGCCTATTTTGCGTTGCATGGGTGGTTAAAGCGGGCGATATTCGTCTGAATTTCGGAAGTATGCGGCAAAATCCCGATAGGCCGACCACGCCGCATATGCTCAATCGCTCTACCCTCGGGTTTGTTATCGCAAAATCCCTGTGTGCTCGGCAAGTTCAAAATTTGCCGCATACTTCCGAAAGCGCCGCCGATATAAACCTGTCCCTTTTTGCCAGGGAACGTTGCCCCAACGATCACGTCGGATTCCCGGGCCGGGCGGCACAGGGGATTAAGTTTGTCGCGAGTTCCGTACGAGCCGGAGGCCACTTAATGTGGCCTCCGTGCGAGCCAGGACTGTAGAGCAGCAAACTTAAAACCTGGGCCGCCCGGACCGGGAATCCGCCCATGCGCGCAGAAGGGGATTCCTTTTGTGTAGGGTTTGCGGAAATGTGCCAATTTTGGGATACGCCCGGCGGCGTGGTCTGTTGACGGCACAGCTAACGCCACGTATCCTATCGAACTGCGTGTTTCGTAGGGGGATGCTGACCCCTCGATTCAAGCCGTTGCACTTTACAGAAAGCTGGAATCATTCGAGAAGGAGTACGCTTTGCCTACTATTAACCAGCTGGTTCGCCAGGGCCGTCGTTCCGTGCCCAAGAAGTCCAAGAACGCTGCTCTGCAGCACAACTCCCAGAAGCGCGGCGTGTGCACCCGCGTCTTCACCACGAGCCCCAAGAAGCCGAACTCGGCTCTTCGTAAGGTTGCCCGTGTTCGCCTCGTCAACGGCATCGAAGTTACTGCTTACATCCCGGGTGAGGGCCACAACCTGCAGGAGCACTCCATCGTGCTCGTCCGCGGCGGTCGTGTCCGTGACCTCCCTGGTGTCCGTTATCACGTCATCCGTGGCGCCTACGACGCTGCTCCGGTCCAGAACCGTATGCAGGCCCGTTCCAAGTACGGTGCTAAGCGCCCCAAGGCTAAATAAGCCAGATAACGTTTTGATACTTTCGCCGTGTGCCGCCTAAGCGCCGCACGGTAGACACTTAAGGAGATTTCACATGCCGCGTCGTGCAGCAGCTAATCGTCGTGAGGTTCAGCCTGACGCCGTTTACAACAACCGCCTGGTGACTCAGCTCATCAACAAGGTCCTTCTTGACGGCAAGAAGGCCACCGCTGAGCGCATCGTTTACACCGCTTTCGAGATCGTTGCCGAGAAGTCCGAGGGTGGCGACGCTCTCGCTACCTTCAAGAAGGCTATGGACAACGTCAAGCCCACGCTCGAGGTTAAGCCCAAGCGTGTCGGTGGCGCTACCTATCAGGTCCCGATGGAGGTCAACTCCCGTCGTTCCACCGCTCTGGGTATCCGCTGGATCGTCAACTTCTCCCGCGCTCGCAAGGAGAAGACCATGGCCGAGCGTCTCGCCAACGAGATTCTCGACGCCTCCAACGGCCTGGGCGCTTCCGTCAAGAAGCGTGAGGACGTCTTCAAGATGGCCGAGGCCAACCGCGCGTTCTCTCACTATCGTTGGTAAGTTAAGGTAAGGAACTAACATGGCTAAGCCTAAGTACAAGCTTTCCGATACCCGTAACATCGGCATCATGGCTCACATCGATGCCGGTAAGACCACCACGACCGAGCGTATTCTTTACTACACCGGTAAGACCCACAAGATCGGTGAGGTTCATGAGGGCGCTGCCACCATGGACTGGATGGTTCAGGAGCAGGAGCGCGGCGTAACCATTACCTCCGCTGCTACCACGTGCTTCTGGAACAAGGACGGTAAGGACTACCGCATCCAGATCATCGACACCCCGGGCCACGTTGACTTCACCGCTGAGGTCGAGCGCTGCCTGCGCGTCCTCGATGGCGCTGTCGCCGTCTTCGACGCCGTTGCCGGCGTTCAGCCCCAGTCTGAGACCGTTTGGCGTCAGGCTTCTACCTTCAACGTCCCCCGTATCGCCTTCATCAACAAGTATGACCGCGTGGGCGCTGACTTCTTCAACGCTATCGAGACCATGAAGGATCGTCTCGACGCTAACGCCGTGGCCGCTCAGGTCCCGATGGGCGCCGAGGACAACTTCTGGGGCGTCATCGACCTCGTCACCATGACCGCATGGGACTTCAAGGCCGACGACAAGGGCATGACCTACCCCGAGCCGATGGACGAGATCCCGGCTGAGTTCGCCGACATCGCTGCCACCAAGCGCGAGGAGCTCCTCGACGCTGCTGCCAGCTTTGACGACGAGCTCATGGAGAAGATCCTCATGGAGGAGGACTTCACCGTCGAGGAGCTCAAGGCTGCTCTGCGTAAGGGCGTTCTGGCCAACGAGCTCAACCTCGTCTTCGTGGGCTCCGCCTACAAGAACAAGGGCGTCCAGGAGCTGCTCGACGCTGTCGTCGACTACCTGCCCAGCCCGCTCGACGTTGAGGCCGTCACCGGTACCGATCCGGACACCGGTGAGGAGATCCAGCGTCATCCTTCCTTCGACGAGCCCTTCTCCGGCCTGGTCTTCAAGATCATGACCGACCCGTTCGTCGGTAAGCTCACCTATGTCCGCGTTTACTCCGGCCGCGCCGAGTCCGGCTCCTACGTGGTCAACGCTTCCAACGGTCAGCGCGAGCGTCTCGGCCGCATCCTCGAGATGAACGCCGCCGAGCGTATCGACCGTGACGACGCTGCCGCTGGCGACATCGTCGCTTGCGTCGGCTTCAAGAACTCCACCACCGGTGACACCCTGTGCGCCGAGGGCAAGGAGATCGTCCTCGAGAAGATCGAGTTCGCTAAGCCCGTTATCGACGTTGCCATCGAGCCCAAGACCAAGGCCGAGCAGGACAAGATGTCCCTGGCTCTGACCAAGCTCGCCGAGGAGGACCCGACCTTCCAGGTGTCCACCAACCACGAGACCGGCCAGACCATCATCGCCGGCATGGGCGAGCTGCACCTCGAGATCATCGTCGACCGTCTGCTCCGCGAGTTCAAGGTTGACGCTAACGTCGGTAAGCCCCAGGTCGCCTACCGCGAGACCGCTGGTCACGACGTCGAGAAGGCTGAGGGCAAGTTCGTCCGTCAGTCCGGCGGTCGCGGTCAGTACGGCCACGCTGTCATCAAGCTCGAGAAGATGGAGGAGGGCTTCGGCTACGAGTTCGTCAACGCTATCGTCGGCGGCGTCGTGCCCAAGGAGTACATCCCGTCCATCGACAAGGGCATCCAGGAGGCCCTGAACACCGGTGTTATCGCCGGCTTCCCGGTCCTCGACGTTAAGGTCACCCTGTTCGACGGTTCTTACCACGAGGTCGACTCCTCCGAGGCCGCCTTCAAGATCGCCGGTTCCATGGCTATCAAGGACGCCCTCAAGAAGTCCGATCCGCAGCTGCTCGAGCCGATCATGGCTGTCGAGGTCGAGACCCCCGAGCAGTACATGGGCGACGTTATGGGCAACCTCTCCGGTCGCCGCGGCAAGATCGAGGGCATGGAGGATCGCAAGAACAGCAAGCTCATCCGTGCCAAGGTGCCGCTGGGCGAGATGTTCGGTTACGCTACCGACCTTCGCTCCCAGACCCAGGGCCGTGCATCCTACACGATGCAGTTCGACTCTTATGAGCCCGCGCCCAAGTCCATCGTGGACGAGGTCATGAGCAAGAACGCCTAAGTTCGAGCTCTCTGTTACGTAATCCGCGAGAACATCTCTCGCACTCTTTGGAGGTTTAAGTTGGCTACCCAGAAGATCCGCATTCGCCTCAAGGGCTATGATCACGAGGTCGTCGATCAGTCCGCGAAGCTCATCGTCGAGACCGCTCAGAAGACCGGCGCTCGCGTTTCCGGTCCTGTCCCCCTGCCCACCGAGCGTAACCTGTACACGGTTATCCGCTCGCCGCACGTGAACAAGGACTCCCGTGAGCAGTTCGAGATGCGCACCCACAAGCGCCTCATCGACATCCTCGACCCCACCTCGGGCACCGTTGATTCGCTCATGCGTCTCGACCTCCCCGCTGGCGTCGACATCGACATCAAGCTCTAAGCGATATCGCTCATAGCTTACAGAGCCCCGCTGCCATGTTGGTAGCGGGGCTTTTTTGTTTTGAATGGTGGCCTTGGGGGCCCGGATAATGCGGCCGAATGGGTGGCTATGGCGTCTTATTTACCCATGGGACGCAGCGATGCCTCCTCAAAATGGAAGGATCGCAAGCCGTCTTCCGTCTCGATGCACGCGCGACCAAAGTCATCGACCGTTTGAAAGATGCCACGCGCCAGCTCGTCCCCGACAGGGGAACGGGCGGTAACGCGCTCTCCAATCCAATTGAGATGAGCGATATATTCTCCGTGGACGGGCGCGAGCGGTCCGGCGTTTTCTTCCATGGCGTTGAGGCGCTCTGCCCATGTGTCTACAGCGTTCACGACCGCGTGATATACCTCCTTGAGTAGCACATCGACGGCGGGAACATTCTCGTTGAGGTCCGAGAGACCGATTGCCGGCAGGCCGCCATCGGGAACCTCCGAAGGCACATAGTTCGCATTGACGCCAATGCCGCAGACGGCAAAGGGGCTGCCTTCGTTATCGCGTGCGGCCTCGACCAGAATGCCGCCGAGCTTGCGTCCTCGCGCGACCAGATCGTTGGGCCATTTGAGGCCAATCTCGTTTGCAAGACCCTGATTTTTGAGCGCCTCGAGCACCGCTAGGCCGCTGACGGCGGCAAGACCAGAGTACTTTGCAGGATTAACGCATGGACGCAGGACAATCGAAAGCAATAGGTTGCCGGCGGTTGAATCCCACTTGTGGCCGCGCCGGCCGCGTCCTGCTGTCTGAGCCCGGGCGGCAAGTCCTGTGCCGTGCGGCGCTCCTTGTTTTCCTGCTTCGAGCAGGTCATCGTTGGTCGATCCGGTTACGTCGACTATCGTTAATTGGGCATCCATAACGGCTGCTACCTCCTTAATGAATAAGTGAATAACGCAATGGTGTCGAGAAGTAGACACAATGTGAAGCCTTTGTCGCATTTGGACAATTTAATGTTAACACGTCAACAACGACTGAAATGCGCTATCCTCTCTTGGTCGATGTAAACACGTCAACAACTCAAAGGAGGTTAGTGATGGGTTTCACGATTCTTGGAACAGGCTCAGCGCTTCCTAAGCGCAGTGTTTCCAATGACGAGCTGTCCGAGTTCCTCGATACCTCGGATGAGTGGATTTTTACCCGCACAGGTATCAAGAGCCGCCACGTCTGCACCACCGAGTCACTTGACGACCTTGCCGTAGCGGCGAGCGGGCGGGCACTCCAGGTGTCCAGAATCGACGCGAGCCAGCTGGATCTGATCGTCTGCTCGACGACGACGGGTGACCACCTTGTTCCCGCCGAGGCGTGTGCCGTTGCTGAGCGACTAGGCGCGACGTGCCCCGCCTTCGATGTCTCGGCGGCCTGCGCCGGCTTCGTATTTGCGCTCGATGTCGCCGAGGGCTATATCGCCCGCGGCCGTGCCGAGCGCGTGCTTGTCGTTGCTGCCGAGCAGATGACGCGCGCGCTCGATTGGACCGACCGTGCTACGTGCGTGCTCTTTGGCGATGGCGCGGGTGCTGCGGTCATAGAGGCTGGGGGAGAGAATCCCCTTGCTGTTGAGCTTTCGACGTCGCCTGACGTCGAAACACTGCGCGTTCCCGGATTGGCGGGCTCCTCGCCGTATAAGACGGCGCAGGACCGCGAAAGTGTGCTTTCCATGAACGGCCGTCGCGTCTTCAAGTTTGGCGTCAATGCCATCTGCGACACGGTCAACAAGCTCGCCTGCGACGCGGGCATCGCAGTCGAGGACATCGACCACTTTGTATTCCATCAGGCTAACGAACGAATCCTGAGTCAGGCGGTCAAGCGCTTAGGTGTGCCGGACGACCGTGTGGTCCGAACGTTGCGTGAAACCGGCAACATCTCGAGCGCCTGTATTCCGCTTGCTCTCGATCGACTGGCAAATACCGGAGCGCTGCACGCGGGCGACACCATCGCCCTGGTCGGATTTGGCGCCGGTTTGGATATAGGTGGCTATCTGCTTCGCTGGAAGTAGTTGCACATAGGAAATGAAAACGCCCCTGGGGCACAAACAAAGGAGAACTACCATGGCAGATCAGAAGACCTTCGAGCGCGTTTGCGACGTTATCCGCGAGACCGCTGGCCTTGACGACGTCGAGATGAAGCCCGAGTCCACGCTCGAGGAGATTGGTCTCGACAGCCTGGGCACCGTCGAGATACTCGTCGCCGTCGAGGACGAGTTTGGCATCCAGCTCGATACCGAGGAGAACCCCAAGACGGTCGGCGAGTTCGCCGATACGGTCGAGGCGGCATTGGAGAAGTAGAGATGCTCAAGACTCCTCTCTGCGATCTGCTCGGCATCGAAAAGCCCGTGTTCCAGGGCGGTATGGCCTGGATTGCCGATGCCTCGCTGGCGTCCGCAGTGTCCGAGGCGGGTGGCTTAGGGATTATCGCGGCCATGAACGCCGACGCCAACTGGCTGCGCGACCAGATTCATGAGCTGCGCGCCAGGACGGATAAGCCCTTTGGCGTCAACGTCATGCTCATGAGCCCGTTTGCCGACGAGGTCGCGCAGGTTGTGATTGACGAGCGAGTGCCGGTCGTCGTGACGGGCGCCGGCAATCCCACCAAGTACATGAAGGCGTGGAACGAGGCGGGTATCAAGGCCATCCCGGTCGTTGCCTCGGTGGCGCTGGCGCGCCTCGTGGCGCGTCGTGGGGCCACGGCAGTTGTTGCCGAAGGAACCGAATCGGGCGGCCATATTGGCGAGACCTCGACGATGGCACTGGTGCCGCAGGTCGTCGATGCGGTCGACATTCCCGTCGTGGCTGCCGGCGGTATTGCCGACGGCCGCGGCGTGGCGGCCGCCTTTATGCTGGGCGCTGCCGGCGTGCAGGTGGGTACGCGCTTTCTGGTCGCAGACGAGTGCACCGTATCGGAGCAGTACAAGGAGATGGTCCTGAAGGCCAACGACACCTCGACGCGTGCGACCGGTCGCTCGACGGGACACCCGGTGCGTGCCCTCAAGAGCCCTTTCACCAACGCCTACGCCAAGAGCGAGGCGGCAGGTGCAAGTGTCGAGGAGCTTGGGGCCATGGGCACGGGCGCCCTTCGCAAGGCCGCCAAGGACGGTAATTACGAAGAGGGTTCGTATTTGTGCGGACAGATTGCTGGCATGGTCAACGAACGCCAGAGCGCACGCGAAATCGTCGACGATCTGGTCGATGGCGCCGAGCATGTCCTGAAGGGTGCGTCCGCATGGGTGGCGTAGCGTTTTTGTTTGCCGGTCAGGGTGCCCAGCATCCCGCGATGGGCGTCGACCTCATCGAAGCGTCGCCGGTGGCTGCCGAGGTGTTCGCCATTGCCGACGAGGTGCGCCCGGGGACCAGCGAGCAGTGCCGGAGCGCCTCCAAGGAGGAGCTCTCACAGACCGAGAACACGCAGCCTTGCGTGTTCGTGCACGACTTGGCTGTCGCTGTCGCCCTGCGCGAGCGCGGCGTGGTGCCTGCTGCCTGTGCGGGATTCTCGCTGGGCGAGGTCGCTGCACTCACCTTTGCGGGGGCATTCGATACGCGAGCGGGTTTTGAGCTCGTGTGTGAGCGCGCGGCTTTGATGGCCACGGAGGCCGAGCGTCAGCCCGGCGGCATGCGCGCCGTCATCAAGCTCGATGCGGCGCAGGTCGAGGGCTTGGCAAAACAGGCAGGCGAGGACTGCTGGCCGGTCAACTACAACAGCCCCCAGCAGACGGTTGTGGCCGGAGCGCCCGATGCGTTGCAGACCCTCGACGTCATGGTAAAAGAGGCTGGCGGTCGCGCCATGAAGGTCGCGGTGTCGGGTGCATTCCATAGCCCCTATATGGCCGAGGCGACTTGTGGCCTTGCTGCATATATCGAGGCCGGTCACGCGCCGTCCCCGTTGCTCATTCCGGTCATGGCAAATATGACGGCGGCGCCCTATCCGGCCGATCCGCAGGCGGCATCGGAGGTGCTGGCCAACCAGGTGAGCCATGCCGTGCGCTGGGTCGACACGCTGCATGCTCTGCAGGATCAAGGCATCGATACGTTTATTGAGGTCGGCCCCGGCAAAACGCTGTCGGGCCTGGTCAAGCGTACGCTGAGCGACGTTCGTGTGTATTCGTGCGAAACGGCCGAGCAGGTCGCAGCTATTGCCGACGAGCTCGCATAGTCCACAGGGCTGTAACCCGAAAGGAATGACATGGGCAACTTGAACAACGGCGCGCTCGAGCGCAACGACTCACGTCGCGTGGCGCTTGTCACGGGCGGCTCGCGCGGCATCGGTCGCGCTTGTGCCGTGGGCCTGGCGGAGGACGGCTTTGATATCGCCGTCGTCTATGCCGGTAGCGCAGATGCGGCGCGCGAGACGTGCGAAGCCTGTGAGGCGGCTGGCGCCACGGCGCGCGCATATCAATGTGACGTGGCCGACCCCGCTGCCGTCAACGCGTGCGTGGAAGCGGTCCTCAACGACTTTGGCTTCATTTGGGCGCTCGTCAACAACGCTGGCATCACCCGCGATGGCCTGCTCATGCGCATGGGCGATGACGCCTTCGATCGCGTGCTCGATGTCAATCTTAAAGGAACGTTTAACACGACGCGCGCGCTCACCAAGACCTTTATGCGCCAGCGCGGCGGTTGCGTCATCAACATGAGCTCGGTTGTGGGCCTGATGGGCAATGCCGGGCAGGCCAACTACGCCGCCTCCAAGGCGGGCGTCATCGGTCTGACCAAGGCGGTGGCGCGCGAGCTTGCGCCACGCGGCGTACGAGTGAACGCGGTCGCCCCCGGGTTTGTCGAGACCGATATGACGGCAAAGCTATCGGATAAGGTTCGCGCGGCAACCGAGGAGCAGATTCCCCTAAAGCGCATGGCGCACCCCGAGGAAGTGGCCGGCGTGGTGCGCTTTTTGGCGAGTGATGCGGCTGCCTACATTACGGGCGAGGTCGTGCGCGTCGACGGCGGAATGGCGATGTAGAAACCAGAGCCGAACAACGGCTTGAATGAGGAGACCATGATGGAACAGAGAGTTGCAATCACCGGTATCGGTGCCGTATCGCCGCTCGGTAACACGGCGCTTGCTACCTGGGCGGCCATGTGCGCCGGCACGTGCGGCATCGGCCCGATCACGCACTTCGATACCGATGCGTTTGCCGTTAAGGTGGCGGCCGAGGTCAAGGGTTTTGACGGCAACGAGTACTTTGGCAAGCGTGACGCCAAGCACCTGGACCCCTGCGTTCAGTTTGCCCTGGCAGCGTCGGACGAGGCCATGCACGATGCGGGCTTTGATGTCGAGGGCGCCATCGATCGCGAGCGCCTGGGCGTCTACGTGGGTTCGGGCGTGGGCGGCATGCAGACACTCGTCGACAACGTCCACACGATCGCCGATCGGGGACCTCGCCGCGCATCGCCCTATATGATTGCGATGATGATTCCCAATATGGCGTCGGGCAATATCGCGATCCGCCACAAGGCAAAAGGCCCGACCCTGCCCGTGGTGACTGCGTGCGCGACTTCGGCCCATGCCGTGGGCGAGGCGTTCCGCGCCATCAAGCACGGCTATGCCGATGCAATCCTGGCTGGCGGCGCCGAGGCCGCAATCATTCCCGATGCCGTTGCGGGCTTTACGTCCTGCCGTGCACTCACCACTAATCCTGACCCGTCGACGGCATGCCGTCCGTTCGATGCGAATCGCGACGGCTTTGTGATGGGCGAGGGCGCCTGCGTGCTGGTACTCGAGAGCATGGAACACGCGCTGGCTCGCGGGGCGCACATTTATGCCGAGGTCGTGGGCTACGGCAACACCGATGATGCCTATCACATCACGAGCCCCGATCCCGAGGCCGCCGGCATTGCCCGCGCGATATCGCTGGCGGTTGCCGAGGGCGACGTTAAGCCTTCCGAGGGTCTCTACATCAATGCCCACGGCACCTCGACCAAGCTCAACGATTCGTCCGAGACGGCGGGCATCAAGCGAGCGCTCGGCGAGGACGCGGCACGAGCCGCGCACGTCTCGTCGACCAAGTCGATGACCGGCCATATGATCGGTGCCACGGGTGCCATCGAGGTCATGGCCTGTGCCATGGCGCTCGAGCAGGGCGTGGTGCCGCCGACCATTAACTACCACACACCCGATCCCGCCTGCGATCTTGACTACACGCCCAATCGCGCGGTTCGCGCCGACCTTACCTGGGCGCTTTCGACCAATCTGGGCTTTGGCGGACACAATGCCGCCATCGCGCTGCGTAGATATGCAAGGAGCTAGAGCATGGATTCCAAAAGACTTGCCGAGATAGCCGATGTTATGGAGGACCGCGGCCTCACGCGCGTGCGCGTTGAGGAGCCCGATGGCACCGCGGTCGAGCTCGAGCGCGCGAGCGCCGCACAGCCGGTTGCCGTGCCCATGCCTATGCCGGGTGCCGTGACTGCTCCGGCGGTGGCTCCTGTCGCCATGCCTGCTGCCGCACCGGAGCCCGCCGCGCAGGCGCCTGTCGCCGCACCGGAGCCCAAGGGCACCGAGGTGACCGCTCCCATGGTCGGCGTTTTCTATGCTGCCCCGGCGCCGGGCGACGAGCCGTTTGTGCACGTGGGCTCCAAGGTCAAGGCCGGTGAGACCCTCTGCATCATCGAGGCCATGAAGGTTCTCAACGAGGTGACGGCCGAGGCAGACGGCGAGGTGCTCGAGATCTGCGTGGCCGACGGCGACCTCGTGGAGTTTGGCAGCTGCCTCATGAGGATCGGATAGGTGATATCCATGAACAAAGAAGAGCTCAAGAAGCTGTTGCCGCATCGTGAGCCGATGCTTTTGCTCGACGAAGCCGAGCTAGTGGGCGACGAGGCCCACGGCAAGATCACGATTACGGGCGACGAGTACTTTTTGCAGGGGCATTTTCCGGGAAACCCGGTCGTCCCCGGCGTGATCCAGTGCGAGATGCTCGCCCAGAACTGCTGCGTGCTGCTGATGGGCGATGAGGAGGCGCGCGGCGCGACGCCGTTCTACACGAGTCTGGACAAGGTGCGCTTTAAGCGTCCGGTGCGCCCGGGCGACACGGTGGATTTGGTGTGCTCCATCACGCGTGCGCGCGGGCCGTTCCGCTTTGCGACGGGTACTGCGAGCGTCAACGGTGAGGTTTGCTGCCGCGCCGATATGTCTTTTGCACTCATGCACGAAAGTTAAGGAAGGCTTCATGTTCGACAAAGTGCTCATCGCCAACCGCGGCGAGGTTGCGGTCCGTGTTATCCGCGCGTGCCGCGATATGGGCATCAAGACCGTCGCCGTTTATTCCACGGCCGATGCGGACGCGCTGCACGTGCAGCTCGCCGACGAGGCGTATTGCATCGGCGGCCCGCGTCTTGCCGAGAGCTACCTCAACGACGATGCCGTGCTCACCTGTGCCGTGAAGTCGGGGGTAAAGGCGATCCATCCCGGCTACGGTTTCTTTTCCGAGAAGGCGAGCTTCGTGCGCGACTGCGACAAGTATGGCCTGGCGTTTGTTGGTCCTTCGGCCGAGGTAATCGACAGCATGGGTGACAAGGACGCCGCACGTCGAACGGCTGCCGCGGCGGGCGTGCCCATCGTGCCGGGCTGCGATTTGCTCAAAAGCCCCGAGGAGGCGACAGCCGAGGCCGAGCGCATTGGCTGCCCCGTGCTTATTAAGGCGCGCGCGGGCGGCGGCGGTCGCGGTATTCGCAAGGTCGAGCGCGTGGAAGATGCGGCAAAGGCCTTTATTGAAGCACGTGCCGAGGGCGAGGCCGTTTTTGGCGACGGCGAGTGCTACATGGAGAAGTTCGTCGCGCCGGCCCACCACGTCGAGGTGCAGATTATGGCCGATAAGCAGGGCCATGTGTTTTCGCTCGGCGAGCGCGAATGCTCGGTGCAGCGCCGCAACCAAAAGCTGATCGAGGAGAGCCCCGCGCCGTGCCTCGACGGACACGACGGCATTCGTGCTTGCATGCACAAGGCAGCGCGTGACCTGGCTCGTGCCGTTGGCTACGAAGGAGCCGGTACCATCGAGTTCCTGTATTCGGACGACGGCAATTTCTACTTTATGGAAATGAACACGCGCTTGCAGGTGGAGCATCCGGTTACGGAGTTTGTGACCGATACCGACTTGGTCAAGTGGCAGCTGCGCGTGGCAGCCGGCCAACCTCTGCCCTTTGAGCAAGAGGACATGCCGGTCCGCAACCACGCCATGGAGTGCCGCATCAATGCCGAAACGCCGGACTTTCTGCCGTCATGTGGAACGGTCACCACGTTGCGCGTGCCGGGCGGTCCGCGCGTGCGCTGGGATTCCGCCATGTTTACCGGTGCGACAGTTCCGCCGTACTACGACTCCATGCTCGGCAAGCTCATCGTGTGTGCGCCCACGCGTGATGGAGCCATTCGCAAGATGCGCTCGGCCCTGGGCGAGCTCGTGATTGAAGGCGTGAGCGAAAACAGCGAGCTTCAGCTCGACGTGCTGGCAAACGACGAGTTCTTGTCGGGCATGTACCACACCGATCTGATGGGGCATCTCTATGCTGATGAATAGAAAAGCGAAGACGGTCAACGTCCTCGAGGGGCCGATGACCGAGTCGTGCGCCGAGTTTCCCGCGCGCCACGTGTTTATCAAGTGCCCGGAGTGCCGCCGCGTGATCGATGAGGCACGCCTGCACGACAACCTCGAGGTCTGCCCTCGTTGCGGCAAACACTTTCGCGTGAGCGGTCGCGCGCGCATGCGCATGACGGTCGACGAGGGCATGTTTGAGGAATGGGATGCCAATCTGGCGTCGGAGGACTTCCTCTCGTTTCCCGGCTATGCCGACAAGCTCAAGAGCGTGAGCGAGCGTTCGGGCGAGCGTGATGCCGTTGTGTGCGGCAGGGGCGAAATCTGCGGTTGCGATACGGCGCTCTTCTTTATGGACGCCAACTTTATGATGGGCTCGATGGGTTCCGTGGTGGGCGAGAAGATCTGTCGCACATTTGAGCGCGCGGCCGAGCTGGGATTGCCAGTTGTCGGCTTTACCGTTTCGGGCGGTGCGCGCATGCAAGAGGGCGTGACCTCGCTTATGCAGATGGCCAAGATTTCTGCGGCGGTTAGGCGCCATAGCGAGGCAGGCGGCCTGTATATCACGGTGCTCACTGACCCCACGACCGGAGGCGTAACCGCGAGCTTTGCCATGGAGGGCGACATTATCCTGGCCGAGCCCGATGCCCTGACGGCATTTGCCGGCCCGCGCGTGATCGAGCAGAACATGCACAAGCGTCTGCCCAAGGGATTCCAGCGCTCCGAGTTTTTGCTGGAGCACGGCTTTTGCGATGCCGTTGTTCCGCGTGGCGAGATTGCGCTCACGGTAGGCGAGCTGCTGGCACTGCACGAAGGGCACGCGCCCGGCCTGGGGGCTCCGCACGAGATTGTGCATACGGGTCGTCGCGGCAAAAAGCTGGGACACTTGTTCAAGCGCTCGACCGCACCAAAAACCGCGCTCGAGATTGTCAAGCAGACCCGCTCGGCAGATCGCGCCACGGCGGGCGAGATGATCTCGCTGGGCCTGGATGGATTTGTGGAGCTGCATGGCGACCGTTACTTTGGCGACGACGCCGCCGTGGTGGCTGGCATTGGCTGGAAAGACGGGCGACCCGTGACGGTTATCGCCGTCGAGCGCGGTACCACGACCAAAGAGCGCATGCGTCGCAACTTTGGTATGGCACATCCCGAGGGCTACCGCAAAGCGCGTCGCCTTATGCGCCAGGCCGAAAAGTTTGGTCGACCGGTTCTGTGTCTGGTCGATACTTCGGGCGCGTTTTGCGGCATCGGTGCCGAGGAGCGCGGCCAGGGCGAGGCGATTGCCCAGAATCTCATGGAGATGAGCGGCCTTAAGACGCCGATTGTCTCGGTGGTGACAGGCGAGGGCGGCTCTGGTGGCGCGCTGGCGCTGTCCGTGGCCGACCGCATCCTGATGCTCTCGAGCTCGGCCTATTCGGTCGTGAGCCCCGAGGCCTGTGCGTCGATCCTGTGGAAGGATACCGAGCGCGCGGATGAGGCCGCCGAGGCGCTTAAGCTCACGGCCCCCGATCTGTTGGCGCTCGACATCATCGACGGCATTGTTGACGATAGGGGTCTGTCGCATGAGGAGATCGCCCGTGCCGTCATGTCCTCGGCATTTGATGCCTTCGATACGCTTGGACGGCTCGACGACGCGACCCTCACAAACCTCCGCTACGAAAAGTACCGCGCAATCGGTCAGTACCGCACGATGTGACAAAGGGACAGCCCACATGTCACATTGGGAAAGGCGTTCCATGTCACAAGGTTCTAACACCACGTTTGCAACGACGGTTTCATCAAACGCCATGGCCGTGGTGGACTATCTGTCCAAAAGTATGATGTCGGCGCTGCCCTTTATTGTCTGCGCGGCGTTGTTCCGCACCGTTGCCGTCATTATGGGCGAAGGCATGCTGGGCCTGTGGCCTGCCGATTCCGAAATCTATCGCCTGTTCTACAGTTGGCTCTATAACGCCGGCTACTACTTTTTGCCCATTTATCTTGGTTGGGCGGCCGCCCGCCAACTCGGTTGCTCGGAGCAGCTGGGCATGATGCTGGGCGGCGTATTGATTGCGCCCGATCTGCTTAAGCTCGTCGATGCCGCATCGACGATGGGGGCATCGATGACTTCCGTGTATGGTCTGCTTCCCGCGCCGGTCAACGATTACACGACGACTGTTATTCCGGTTCTCATCTCGGTGCCCGTGCTATGGCGAGTGGAGTGTTTCTTTCAGCGCGTTATCCCTAAGGCCGTGGCGTTTTCGTTCGTTCCGTTTGCGACCATGCTCGTCATGGTTCCGGTTTCGCTGTGTGTCACGGCGCCGGCGGGCAGCTATCTGGGCATGCTGTTGGGCCAGCTTATGTTTATGCTTGGCAATTCCGGTGGCATCGTGTCGCTGCTTACGCTCATGGGGCTTGCCGCGGGCTGGGAGTTCCTTAAGATCGCGGGTGTCAGTAACGTTGTCCTATCGCTTGCCTATGCGCAGTTCATGAGTGTGGGAACGGATTCGTGCATCTTGATCGCCGCGACTATGGCGACGTTTGCCGTTTGGGGTATGCCCTTTGGCGCGTCGCTCCGCGTTGCGGATAAGGACGAGAAGGCGCTCATGCTTGGCTATTCGATCTCGGGCGTGCTTGGCGGTGTAAGCGAGCCGGCGCTGTACGGCTGCGGCTTTAAATATGGCAGGTGCCTGACGTGCATGGCCATTGGCGGCGCCGTCGGAGGCCTTGTTGCGGCCGTGGGCCACGTTACGGCCTATACCATCGGCATGACGAATGTCCTCATGGTTATTGGCTTTGCCACGGGCGGCATCTCGAACCTGCTGTGGTGTTGCGTTGCCGGCGGCACGGCATTTGCGGCGTCTGCGGCGCTGAGCTACTGCTTTGGTGTGGTGCCGACGAAGGGACAGGCGACGGGGGACGGAGCCGATTCGCCCAAAACCTCGAAGAGCGTGGCCGAGGCAAGCGCATAAATCGATCGACAAGGGGACAGCCCCGCATGTCACATTCCAAGGCCGTGGCCCGTGTGGGTTGCGGCCTTTTGTATCTGGGGGACAAAGTGGCTACACTACAATCCGTTTGAGCAATAGATATATAGGTAGTACCGTGGGGGCGGATGCAGATGGTCGAGTGGATTGTTCGTCGTGCGCAGGGCGACCGTGCACGTGTGGGTACGTTGACGGGCATGGTGTGTATTGTCGCCAATGTGGCACTATGCGCTGCGAAGGGTGCAATTGGCGTGCTGTCGGGATCGGTTTCGATTGTGGCGGATGCCATGAACAACCTGTCCGATGCCAGCTCGAATATCGTGAGCGTGCTGGGCTTTAAGCTGGCGAGCAAGCCGGCCGACCCCGAGCATCCTTACGGCCACGGTCGCTACGAGTATCTCTCGGGTCTGGTCGTGGCGGCGCTCGTGCTGCTGATTGGCGTTGAACTGGTGAAGTCCTCGGTTGAGCGCGTCATCCACCCCGAACCTGTCGAGTTCTCGCTTGCCCTGGTGGCAGTTCTAGTGCTTTCGATGGTCGTAAAGCTTTGGATGGCGGCCCTCAACCAAAAGCTCGGTGATCGCATTGAGTCCGAGACGCTGCATGCGACCGCGCAGGATTCCAAGAACGATGTTCTTGCCACGGGCGCCGTACTGGCGTGCGCAATTGTTTCGCAGGTGACGGGCATCAACCTTGACGCTTGGGTCGGCCTTGCCGTTGGTGCTTATATTGGCTGGAGCGGTTTTGAACTCATCCAGGATACGGTGAGCCCGCTTTTGGGCCAGACGCCCGATCCTAAGCTGGTCAAGCACATTCGAGACAAGATCATGAGCTATCCCGGCGTTTTGGGCGTTCACGATCTGATGGTTCACGATTACGGCCCGGGCAGGAAGTTCGCAAGCGCTCACGCCGAGATGGCAGCCGAGGCCAGCCCTCTGGAAAGCCATGACACGCTCGATAACATCGAGCAGGCGTTTAGGAACGAAGACGGCATGATTGTCACGCTTCACTACGATCCCATCGTGACCGATGACCCCAAGCTGGCGAGCATGCGTTTACGCATCAACGCTATGGCTCAAGAGATCGATAGCCGCCTTTCGATTCATGACCTGCGCTGCGTGCCGGGTCCTACGCACACCAACGTGATCTTTGACTGCGTGCGACCCTCGGATCTGCAGATGAGCGCCGAGGACCTAAAGCGCGCGCTGGCGAAACGGGTCGAATCGGAATATCCCAAGTCGATTGCCAAGATCACGATCGACGAAGACTACGTAGGCCATACCCACGAGTAGGGCTGCGCCGGTAAAGCTGGTTATACAGAAGGGGAGAGCATGAAGCGTCTATATCTACTCCGCCACGGTCAGACGGAATTCAACGTTAAAAAGCTCGTCCAAGGTCGTTGCGATTCTCCGCTCACCGATTTGGGTCGTCAGCAGGCACAGACAGCAGCCGCATGGCTCAAGGCCCACGGCGTCGTCCCCGACAAAGTTGTCTCATCACCCTTAGGCCGAGCCATGGACACAGCTCAGCTCGTCGCATACGAGCTCCTCGGCCCGGACGCAGCAGTCGAGCCCTGCGAAGGCATCATCGAGCGCTGCTATGGAACCTTCGAGGAAGGTCCCCACGACGCATTGCCTACCGACGTCTGGGATCCTGGCGAGGATTTGGTCCCCTTCGGAGGAGAAGGAAGCCGCGCGCTGCAAGAACGCATGGTAGGCACCCTCACCAATCTCATGGGCGCCGAGGGCATCGAAACCCTCCTAGCAGTAAGCCACGGCAGCGCCAGCCGCCAATTCATCAAAGCTGTAGCCCCAGAGGGCTTCGAACTCCCAGCAAAACTCCCCAACTGCGCCATCATGATCTTCGACTTCGATGAGGCAAAGCCACAAGCAGAAGGCGAGCCAATGCAATGCAAGTTCACCCTCCAGCAAATAGTGGACCCCCAACAAAGTAATTAGCTGAGCGAGCAGAGTTAAGCAGACATCAACGTGTCGTCTCCCGAGCTTGGCAGAGGGACGGCGAAATAAATTAAGTTTGTCGCGAGTTCCGCATGCAAAGGAAAGCACTTAATGTGCTTTCCGTCTTGCGCAGGACTGCCCGAGCAGCAAACTTAATTTATTTCGCCGTCCCTCTGCCAAGCCCAGGCGACTCCACGCACTTTACCTGCGTAAACAATGTGAGTGAAATATGAATCTCGATGGATACGCCCGCAGCCGTGTATACTAAACAGCTGTGTGAAACCAGGGGAGTATTCTGGCTGGACAAAATGCCTGCTTAATAGGGTTGTCAGGTAGTCCGGACGCAATACAAGGCTGGGGAGCACGTCGTGTAAGTAGTGGTCCTCTAGGGGCGTACGCTCGGTGGTGTACGCATTGTCCCAAGACCACGCGAGAGTTGGGATCATATCTTGATCAGCATGATTCTCGGCCGCAAGATTGGCATGACCCAGGTTTGGGACGAGGACGACAACGTCGTTCCCGTCACGGTCATCCAGGCTGGCCCCTGCGCTGTCTCGCAGGTTAAAACTCAGGCAACCGACGGCTATGACGCCGTCCAGATCGGTTTCGGCGACATCAAGGCCAAGAACGTGAACAAGCCCATGGCTGGTCACTTCGCCAAGGCTGGCGTCGAGCCTGTCCGTTTCCTTCGTGAGGTCCGCGTCGAGAACGGCGAGGAGCACAAGGTCGGCGAGGTCGTCACCGTCGCTGATTTCGCTGATGTCGAGAAGGTCGACGTTATCGGTACCTCCAAGGGTAAGGGCTTCCAGGGTCGCATCAAGCGCTGGGGTCAGCGCCGCGGTCCTATGACGCATGGTTCTCACTTCCAGCGTCACCCCGGTTCTATCGGTCAGTGCGCCTATCCTGCGCGCGTCCTCAAGGGCGTCAAGATGGCCGGTCACATGGGTAACGAGCGCGTTACCGTCAAGAACCTTTCCGTTGTCCGCATCGATGCCGAGCAGAACCTCATCTTGGTCAAGGGCGCTGTCCCGGGTGCCAAGAATGGTCTCGTCGCCATCCGTATGGCCTAAGGGCCCAGCCCATTTAGCCCAGCGTCATACCAAGGAGAACACTTAAATGGCAAAGTTTGAAGTAAAGAACAGCGAGGGCAAGAAGGTCGCCGAGGCCGAGCTCGCCGCTGAGGTGTACGGCATCGAGCCGAACATCCACGTTATGCACCACATCGTCAAGTGCCAGATGGCCTCTTGGCGTCAGGGCACCCAGTCCGCTAAGGGCCGCTCTGAGGTTTCCGGTGGCGGCAAGAAGCCTTGGCGTCAGAAGGGCACCGGCCGTGCCCGCCAGGGTTCCATCCGTGCTGCCCAGTGGCGTCACGGTGGCGTTGTCTTCGCCCCCAAGCCCCGTTCCTACGCTAAGCGTATGAACAACAAGGAGGTCAAGCTGGCTATGCGCTCCGCGCTGTCCGCCAAGCTGGCCGATGGCGAGCTCGTGCTCGTCGACGACTACGGCTTCGAGAAGCCTTCCACCAAGGCTGCCGTCGCCATGCTCAAGGCTCTCGGCCTTGAGGGCAAGCGTCTGACCATCATCGTTCGCGATGAGGACGTCAACGCCTACCTGTCGTTCCGCAACATTCCCAAGACGTTCATCATCACTGCCGACGAGGCCAACACCTACGATCTCGTCAACAACAACGCCGTGCTGATGCCCGCCGACATCGCCGCTCACTTCGGGGAGGTGCTTGCATAAATGACCGCCCACGAGATCATCATCCGTCCGATCGTGTCCGAGCGTTCCTTCTCCGGCATGGAGCTGAACAAGTACACGTTCGAGGTCGCCAAGGATGCTAACAAGTATCAGATCAAGGACGCTGTCGAGGAGATCTTCGGCGTCAAGGTCGTTCGCGTGAACACCCTGACGGTCAAGCCCAAGACCAAGCGCGTGCGCTATGTCGCCGGCAAGACCCGTTCTTGGAAGAAGGCCATCGTCACGCTGGCCGAGGGCGACACCATCGAGGTCTTTGGCAACCAGGCCTAAGACTCGCTGCTGTTGAGTGAGCTCATGCCTCCCAAATAGGGGAGGCGAGAGCTCAAGGTTTTGGGCGTATTAAATGGACACGCCCGGAACCGTGTATACGTCCGGTGTCATCGCACCCGAGGCAGAACCTCGAATCCCTGTCTGCGATGGCTAACGGATTCCTATTGAAAGGGATTGTAATGGCTGTAAAGCACCTTAAGCCGACCTCCGCTGGTAGGCGTTGGCAGACGATCTCCGACTTCTCCGAGATCACCTGCACCAAGCCCGAGAAGTCTCTTCTCGAGCCCCTGCCCAAGAAGGCCGGTCGTAACAACAACGGCCGCATCACCACCCGCCACCAGGGCGGCGGCGTGAAGCGTCGTTACCGCGTGATCGACTTCAAGCGCAACAAGGACGGCGTGCCCGCCAAGGTTGCCACGATCGAGTACGATCCGAACCGTTCCGCTCGCATCGCTCTGCTGCACTACGCTGACGGTGAGAAGCGCTACATCCTGGCCCCCAAGGGCCTCGAGGTCGGTCAGACCATCATGTCCGGTTCTGACGCCGACATCAAGCCGGGCAACGCTCTGCCCCTCGCCGACATCCCCGTCGGTACGCTCATCCACGCCGTCGAGTTCCAGCCGGGCAAGGGCGCTGCTATCGCCCGTTCCGCCGGTAACTCCTGCCAGCTGATGGGTAAGGAGGGCAAGTACGCTATCGTTCGTATGCCTTCCTCCGAGATGCGCCGCATCCTCGTTACCTGCCGCGCCACCGTCGGTGAGGTCGGCAACGCCGATCACTCCAACATCGTCATCGGCAAGGCCGGCCGTAAGCGTCACATGAACGTGCGCCCGACCGTCCGCGGTACCGTCATGAACCCTGTCGACCACCCGCACGGCGGTGGCGAGGGCAAGAACCACACCTCTGGTCGTCCCTCTGTTACCCCCTGGGGTAAGCCGACGAAGGGCCTTCGTACGCGCAAGAAGAAGAAGGTCTCGAACCAGCACATCATTCGTCGCCGTAAGAAGTAATTTCGGATACCGAGTTTTAGGAGAAAGCACTTATGAGCAGAAGTCTCAAAAAGGGCCCGTTCGTGGAGACTCGCCTTCTCTCGCGTATCACCGCGATGAACGAGGCTGGCAAGAAGGACGTCGTGAAGACCTGGTCCCGCGCGTCCACCATCTTCCCCGAGATGGTTGGTCACACCATCGCCGTCCACGACGGCCGCAAGCATGTGCCCGTGTATGTTACCGAGTCCATGGTTGGTCACAAGCTCGGCGAGTTCGCGCCGACTCGTACGTTCCGTGGCCACAAGGCCAAATAGGGGGTTAACCGTAAATGGCAACTAAGTCTATTGAAACTGAGGCCACCGAGGTTCGCGCCGTCGCTAAGTACGTGCGTGTTTCCCCCAGCAAGGCCCGCCTGGTGGTCGATCTGATCCGCCGCAAGCCTGTCGCTCAGGCCTTCGACATCCTCCACTTCTGCGACCGCGCCGTCGCCGTGGATGTCGAGAAGGTTCTCCGTTCCGCCGTTGCGAACGCCGAGAACAACAACGGTCTGCGTGCCGACAACCTGGTTGTCGCCGCTGCCTATGTTGACGAGGGTCCGACGCTTAAGCGCATCCGTCCCCGCGCCAAGGGTTCCGCTTCTCGCATTCTGAAGCGTACTTCCCACATCACCGTCGTCGTTGCTCCTCGAAAGGAGGCGTAAAGCTGTATGGGTCAGAAAGTCTACCCCACCGGCTTCCGTCTTGGCATTACCGAGAACTGGCGCTCCCGCTGGTTCGCAGAGAAGGATTACGCTAAGACCCTCGGTAACGATCTCGAGATCCGCAAGTACCTCGAGAAGCGTCTTTCCCGCGCAGCTGTCTCCCGCGTCGAGATCGAGCGCGCTGGCGACAAGGTGAAGGTCATCATCCTCACCGCTCGCCCCGGCGTTGTCATCGGTAAGAAGGGTGCCGAGATCGATACCCTCCGCACCGAGCTCGAGAAGGTCGCTGGCGTCTCCAAGGGCCAGCTCTCCGTCGACGTTGTCGAGATTAAGCGCCCCGAGCTCGACGCCAACCTCGTTGCTCAGTCTATCGCCGAGCAGCTCGAGGGCCGCGTTGCCTTCCGTCGCGCTATGCGCAAGGCTGTCCAGTCTGCCCGCAAGGCCGGCGCTAAGGGCATCCGTATCCAGTGCTCCGGTCGTCTCGGCGGTGCCGAGATGGGCCGTCGTGAGTGGTACCGCGAGGGTCGCGTGCCTCTGCACACCCTCCGTGCCAAGATCGACTACGGCACGGCTGTCGCCAGCACCACCATGGGTGCCTGCGGCGTGAAGGTCTGGATCTACCTGGGCGAGAAGCTCCCGGGCCAGCCTGTTCCCAACCCTGCACTCGAGGGCTCTTCCCGTCCTCGTCGTCGTAACTCCGAGAGGAGGGGTCAGTAGTGCTTGCCCCTAAGCGTATTCTTCACCGCAAGGTGCAGCGTGGCTCCATGAAGGGCCAGGCCAAGGGTAATACCGAGCTGCATTTCGGCGAGTTTGGTATCCAGGCTCTCGAGGCCCATTGGATTACCAACCGTCAGATCGAGGCCGCTCGTATTGCCATGACCCGCTACATGAAGCGTGGCGGTCGTGTCTACATCACGATCTTCCCCGATAAGCCCATCACCAAGAAGCCTGCCGAGACTCGCATGGGTTCTGGTAAGGGTAACCCCGAGGAGTGGGTGGCCGTCGTCAAGCCCGGCCGCATCATGTTCGAGGTCAAGGGCGTGCCCGAGGAGGTCGCTCGCGAGGCTCTGCGTCTTGCACAGCACAAGCTTCCCATCAAGACCAAGATTGTTGCTGCTAAGAACGCTGAGCAGCGCATCGAGAAGGAGATGGCTGAGGAGGCCGCTCTCGAGGCCAAGTGGGCTGCTGAGGACGCCGCCGCCGCCAAGGAGGAGAACTAATGAAGCCCGCAGAGATTCGTGAGCTCTCGGACGCTCAGCTCGTTGAGAAGCTGAAGGAAATGCGCGCCGAGCTCTTTAACCTTCGTTTCCAGATGGCCACCAGCCAGCTGGACAACACCGCTCGCGTCAACACCGTGAAGAAGGACATCGCTCGCGTCCTCACGGAGCAGCGCGCCCGTGAGATCGCAGCGGAGAAGTCCGCTGTCGCCGAGTAGGACCTAAGGAGAGAACATGACTGATTCGCGTAACTCGCGTAAGGTCCGTACGGGTGTCGTTACCTCCGTCTCCGGTGCCAAGACCATTGTTGTCACCATCACCGAGCGCAAGCGTCACCCCAAGTACGGCAAGATGATGACCAGCTCCAAGAAGCTGCACGCTCACGACGAGGAGTGCACGGCTGGCGTGGGCGACACTGTCCGCGTTATGGAGACCCGTCCTATGTCCAAGATGAAGCGTTGGCGCCTCATCGAGGTCGTCGAGCGCGCTAAATAAGCAGTCGCTCTTACGACTTGTACGTTTCCGAAGATGTGCGTATGCCTGGTTTGCATACCACAGGCCGTCTAAAGGCTGCGCACCTCTCTTCGGTTCTTAGTTCGGAGGAACATCTACCATGATTCAGATGCAAACCATGCTGAACGTCGCCGACAACTCCGGCGCTCGCAAGATTCGCTGCATCAAGGTGCTTGGCGGTTCCAAGCGTCGTTATGCAGGCATCGGCGATGTGTTCATCGGTGCTGTCCAGGAGGCTACCCCTGGCGCCAACGTCAAGAAGAAGGACGTTGTCCGTTGCGTCGTCGTTCGCACCGTTAAGGAGATCCGCCGCAAGGATGGCTCCTACATTCGCTTTGATGAGAACGCCTGCGTTGTCATCAACAACGATGGTTCGCCCGTCGGCACCCGTATCTTCGGGCCTGTCGCTCGCGAGCTTCGTGACAAGAAGTACATGAAGATCGTCTCGCTCGCTCCCGAGACCCTGTAGTTAGGGGAGATATATGTATATCAAGAAGGGCGATAAGGTCCAGGTTCTCTCTGGTAAGGATCGCGGCAAGCAGGGCGTTGTCCTGCGTGCTCTCCCCGCCGAGAACAAGGTCGTTGTCGAGGGCGTTTCGGTCGTCAAGAAGGCCGTCAAGCCCAACGCTGCCAACCAGCAGGGCGGCATCGTTTCGCAGGAGGCTCCCATCGACGCCTCCAACGTCAATCTCGTTTGCCCCGAGTGCGGTAAGGTTACCCGCGTCGGTCACGAGAAGGACGGCAAGAACAAGCTGCGCGTCTGCAAGAAGTGCGGCCACAAGTTCTAAGCTGCCCGCAACATCAAGTTGCTAGCAAAGGCCCGGATGCCCCACGGCACCCGGGCCTTTTTCTATCCCTACTCATTGGGGACAGACTTAAATGAGTGTTTGCACTCATTGGGGACAGACTTAAATGACTAGTCGTTTGGGACGTTCTTAAACGACTAGCCTATCGGGACAGTCTTTAAATCAATATATCTGGTCATCTGGGATGGGCTTCAACGAAAGCGGCACTTAGGGACTTTCCCTAGGTGCCGGCACATAGGGACGTTCCCCAGGTGCCGGCAGTTTGGGACGGTCCTTTGATGTCTGATGCCCCCAGAGGGGTGAAGTAATACAGCCTGATCCGTCTTTTAGGGCTTTGCTGTTCCGCCCCTTTATGTTTCGCAAGGACTATCGCATGCGCATTTATGCGCATATCATTGCGCGATAATGCGTGTAACGGCGCAAACATGTGCAAATTATGGCTAAATAGTGATTGAAAAGCAAATAGACACGCAAATACAAGCAAATTCGCGCGCATTTGTGCGAATATAGGGCTGTTAGAAATGAAGAACCTTCGATGACTCAGGAGGCACATGATGGCAGATTCCAAACAGGCTCCGCTCGACGCCGAGGCAGCCGCAAAGGCGGCGTTTGCCTCGGTCCAGGATCAGCCGTTCCCCGATGATATCTTTACGGCCCCTGAGCTTTGCTGGGCTGTGATCGGGTGCGGTGTTATCGCCAACCAGATGGCCCAGTCCCTCGCTCTGGCCGGCCGCAAGCTCGCGGGTGTTGCCAACCGTACGCTGTCCAAGGCCCAGGCTTTTGCCGAGCAGTATGGCGTCGAGAAGGTGTACGAGACGGTTGAGGACCTCTACGCCGATCCGGATATCGACGCCGTCTATATCACCACGCCGCACAACACGCATATCACCTACCTGCGAGCCGCTCTGGCAGCTGGCAAGCACGTGCTCTGCGAAAAGGCCATTACCCTCAACTCTGCCGAGCTCGACGAGGCCCGTGCCATCGCCGACGAGCACAACGTGGTCCTTATGGATGCCACCACGGTGCTCCACATGCCGCTGTATCAGGAGCTGCGCCGTCGCATGGATGCGGGCGACTTTGGCCGCATGAACCTCGCCCAGCTCAACTTTGGCAGCTATAAGGAGTACGGCGACCTGACCAACCGCTTCTTCAACCGCAGTCTTGCCGGCGGCGCCATGCTCGACATTGGCGTGTATGCCCTGTCCGTCATGCGCCTGTTTATGGCCAGCCAGCCAGCCGAGGTCGTGTCTCTGGGCAATACCTGCGAGACTGGCGTTGACGTCGCGGGTGGCATTGTCTGCCGCAATGCTGAGCAGCAGCTGGGCGTTGTGAGCCTTACGCTCCACTCCAAGCAGCCCAAGCGCTCGGTCATCAGCTTCGACAAGTGCTATATCGAGGTCAACGAGTACCCGCGCGCCGACCATGCGACCATCGTGTGGACTGCGGACGGGCACCGTGAGGAGGTCCACGCCGGCACCGAGGCATACGCTCTGTGCTACGAGATGGCCGACCTGGAGAAGGCCGTTGCCGGCGATGATTCGAAGCGCGAGCTTCTGGGCTATGCTTCCGATGTTATGGAGCTGATGACCAAGCTCCGTGCCGACTGGGGAGTCGTGTACCCCGAGGAGGAGTAAGCGATGCTTGCGGAAGATAGGCTCAACGCGATCGTGTCGATGGTGCAGCAGGCCGGCTCGGTTACCGTGCCGGAGCTTGCTGAAGCCCTGGGCGTGACGGCGTCCACCATTCGCCGTGACTTGCAAGCGCTCGACCGCGCGCACCGTATTGCCAAGGTACACGGAGGCGCGACAAGTCTGGAGCGCGCGCACGTGACGCGTGACCTGACGATCGGCGAGCGCAGTGATCTCCATAACGATGACAAGGAGCGCATCTGCGCCCGTGCCGCGGCCTTGGTGGAGCCCGAGAGCTTTGTGTATATCGATTCGGGATCGACGACGCTTAAGCTCATCGAGCATCTTCCGCGCCTTGAGGGCGTCACCTATGTGACTGATTCCGTGCTTCACGCTCAGCACCTCGCCTTGCGCGGCATGCGCACCGTTGTGCTTGGCGGCGAGCTCAAGCCCGAGACCGAGGCGCTCGTCGGTCCCGATGCCTTGGCAACTCTGGACCGCTATAACTTCAACTGCGGCTTTTGGGGTTCCAATGGCATCGCCGCCGAGCAAGGTCTCACCACACCGGATATCGAGGAAGCGCAGGTCAAGCGTGTCTCGATGCGCCATACCGCCAAACGCTTCGTAATCTCGGACGCCAGCAAATTTGGCATGGTGGCGCCCGTCAAGTTCGCGGACTTTCGTGATGCAACGATCATCACTGCGGGCGAGGTACCCGCCAAGTACCAGTCGATGGACAACGTCATCACGGTCTAGCGATGGGACAAGGCCAAAACCACCACAAAGGTGCCTGTCCCCATTGTGGTGGTCACTAACGAAAACCGAGTAGTTTTCTCAATAGAAAAGCGGCAACGTCCATTACGGGCATTGCCGCTTTCGTTGTCTGCCGGTTTTGTCCAAGTCTGTAACATCTGGGACCGATTTTGCCGAGTTATTGTTACAGATTGAGATTTTCCCTTAAGGGGGATTCGAATGTCTCGATCTGTAACAGATAGACCGGAAAAAGGGTTCTAACTGTTACGGATCGAGACGTTTTGGGATCGCGGCTGAGCCATTGCGGCAAAACCACCACAAAGGTGCCTGTCCCCATTGTGGTGGTTTAGGGCTCCCAGGGGCAGGGGGCTTCGATGTGGATGTGCTCACCGGTTACGGGATGCGTGAAGGACACGCTGTGGGCATGGAGCATGAGGCCGCAAGGACGCGGCGTGCCGTACAGGTCGTCGCCGACCAGGGGGTGATGCTCGCTGGCCAGATGCACGCGGATTTGATGCTTACGGCCGGTGAGCAGCTCGACATCGATATACGAGCGCGTGGGCAGGCCACGACGGCTCTTAAGACGCTTGAGCACCTTCACGCGCGTTTGAGACGGCTTGCCGCTGGCGCCGACGCGCATCTTGCGGCTGTCGTGGCGATTGCGGGCGATGGGCTTGTCGATGAGCTTTTCGTTCCAGTCGATCTTGCCCTCGGCGAGCGCCAGATAGTGCTTTTCGAAAGCGTGGTCGATGACCATCTGGTCAAAGGCGGGCTGCGTCTGCTTGTCGAGCGAGAACAACACCACGCCGGTGGTGTCCCGGTCCAGGCGGTTAAGCGGCTGCATGTCGGTCGCGGCAAAGCCGTCGCCCATCGCCAGCAGCAGGTCGCTGGCGTAGTCGGTGAGCGTGCGCTCGCCGGTGCCGTCGCCGTGGACGATCATGCCGGCGGGCTTGTCGATGGCCATGAGCCAGGCGTCGCAGTAGAGGACTTGAGGTTCTTCGTTCACGTGTAAGCCTTTCGGTTAGCTGATTCCCACAAACATGCAGCCCGAGGTCGCCCCGCGCAGGCGGGCGGCGGGCTTGCGGCCGGCATGCGCTGCTTCGACGGCACGACGGACGCGGGCGACGGCACGATCCACCTCATCCGCCTCGAGCAGCGTTCCGTCCACCATGAGACGACGCACGCCGGCGTCGAGCAGCTGAGGAACCTGCGGCGTAAGGTCGATGGGATAAGCATCGTACAGGCGAGAGCGGCCGTGGATGTCGGTGCGAACGGGCATGACCTTTCCGTCGATATTCTTGAGCGAGAGCTTGCGGGCACGCAGGCGGCAGTTGGCGCAATCGTGGATGCAGCCGTTGGCAACCTGCAGAATGCAGTGTTCGCTCGTCATAACGCGCGGACGGCCGAAAACGGTGATGCCCAGAGCCGCGGGCGCGGCGGCGCCGAGCGAGGCAATCTCGTCGAGCGTGATCTCGGGCGAGAGCCAAAATGCGCCGGCTCCGCGCTCGGCAAGCGCCTCCATGCAGGGTATGTTGTGCACCGGCAGGCAAGAGCGAATCTCGGCCGTGGCGCCGGCATGCGCGGCTACGGCGAGCTCGGAGATATTGCCGACGGCGACGGTGGCTCCGGCATTGATCCAAGGATCGACGCGCTCGTGGTCGACGGCGCGGCAGACCTCGTCGAGTACGGGCACGATACCCTGCTCAACTGCATCGGCAGGGGAGAGTCCGACAGCCTCGAGCGCGTCGGTGGTCATATAGATGCGCGCGGCGCCCTCGGCGCGAGCCGCCTCGACGGCTTCGAGCGTGGTGACGGCGGCGCAGATCTGCGGCTCATCGCGGTAATGCTCGGGCATGGCGCGCGTACATTTGTCGAGCAACGGAATCTCGAGCGTTTTCGCGCGCTCATCATACGGTGCCAGAATGGCCTCCTCGAGCGCCTTGCAGGCGGCAGCGCGCACCTTGTGCACAGCGGAGAACCCCATGCCGCAGCCCTCATCGAGCGTCACATCAAAGCTCGCAGCCTCAAAGGGCGAGGAGCCCATGCGGCCCACATGCTCAACCAGGTCTGCCGCCTCGACGGCGCGGGTCTTGGCGGCCTCGACGGTGAAGCCCGTGGCGGTGGCCGTAAGCGATGGGTCGTCGCAGCAAGTAAGCGTGACGGCAAACGGTTCACCCAAACGTGCCACGACGGTTACATCCACGGCGCGGCGGCGCAGCACATCGCGTTTGAGCGCGGCGCCGGCGGCATCGATGGCGCGCTGGCTGCGGATGACGCGCACGCGGCAGCCCTCGGGCATGCTGCGGGGCACGCGACACTCGATGATGTCACCGGCGGCGGCATCATCGGTAGCGATAGTGGTTAGGAACTGGTCGAACTCGTCATCGTGGCGAAGTTCCAACAAGTCGCCCTTGCCCACGGGCTCAAACAGCTCAATGCGGGCGATGGCGGCGCGGCGACGGCGGTCGTCGGGCTTGAGGCCGCGCACATCGCGGTTGGCCGGGCGGCTGCCCAGCACCGTGCCCACGATCTGGCCGCGGTTGTTGGAACGCTCATAGCTCATCATCTCGTCGCCCGAGGTGCCGTCCTGATAGGCGTGCGTAAAGTCGCGGTTGAAGCAGCGCTTGAGCTGGCGCTGGCGGGCGGCGTCCTCGTCCTTATCTACGGCGACCCCGGCCAGCATGTCATCGATCTGATGACGATACACATCAACGATGGAGTACACGTAATCGGGCGCCTTCATGCGGCCCTCGAGCTTGAGCGACGCGGCGCCGGCGTCATACAGACGGCGAACAAGCTGTGAGGTGTTGGTGTCACGCGGGCATAGAGCGCGCTCGCGACCGGCAGGGGAGAGCGCGCGGCCGTTCTCGTCGATCAGCTCGTAGGGCAGGCGGCAGGGCTGAGCGCACATGCCGCGGTTGGCCGAGCGGCCCGCCATGGCAAAGCTCGAAAGCAGGCACAGGCCCGAGTAGCAAAAGCAGATGGCGCCATGGCTAAAGACCTCCAGGTCAACGTCGGGCGCGGCATCGTGAATGGCGGCAATCTCGTCGATGGAGAGCTCGCGCGAGAGGGTCACGCGGTCGGCGCCCTGCTCGCGGCACCAGATAGTCCCACGGTCATCGTGGATGTTCGCTTGGGTCGAGATATGTGTCTCGATGCCGGGCATGGTGCGTTTGACCTCAAAGAACAGGCCCCAGTCCTGGATAATGAAGGCATCGGCGCCCAGCGTGGAGCAGCGATGGATAAGTTGCAGCGCATCGCCCATCTCGGACTGCTTGATGACGATGTTGACCGTGACGTAGACGCGCGACCCGGCTAGATGCGCGGCGCGGCAGGCTTGCTCAAAGGCCTCGTCGGTAAAGTTGGTGGCCTTGCGGCGGGCGTTGAAGCTGCCCATGCCGCAGTAGATGGCGTCTGCCCCGGCGGCGAGTGCGGCGGCAAAGGGCTCGGGCCCTCCGGCGGGCGCCAAGAGCTCGGGTCTGCGGTTGGTGGTTCGACTGGCGGTTGCGGTCATATCCTGCCTTTCAAAATGCTCAGATACTCAAAAGTATAGTGATGCTGTTGCGGCGGACGAGCCCTGTGGCCCAAGCAGGATAAAGTCTTCAGCAGCCCTTGCAGCAAAAATGATCTGTTTCCCTCCGTTCCCTATGAATCACCTGATCCGATGGGAACGGAGGGAAACAGATCATTTTGAGCTTCACCGTCCGTTCGTGCCGTTCAGCGGCCGACAGGCACCGTTGGGCGATAAAATATTCTCGCAACGTGATAATAATCTTGCATCGCGCGGAAACCTTGAGTACTATCCCAAATCAAGCGCGGTGTTCAGACCGAATTGTGCCTCCCGGTGCGAACGCCGCGCTCACGCTCTCTATCTGATCGTAAGGAGAAAAACATGAGCAAGACCGTCGTGTCTTCCGATAACGCACCCGCAGCCATCGGCCCGTATTCCCCCGGTATCCAGACCGGCAACATGGTGTTCCTGTCCGGCCAGCTGGGCATCGACCCCGCAACTGGCAAGATGCCCGAGGGCGTCGAGGCCCAGGCTAAGCAGTCCCTTGCTAACGTCGAGGCTTTGCTGACCGCTGCCGGCGCCACCTTTGCCGATGTCGTCAAGACCACGGTCTACCTGGCCGACATCGCCGACTTCGCTGCCGTGAACGAGATCTACGCTTCCAAGTTCGAGGCTCCGTTCCCCGCGCGCAGCGCTTTCCAGGTTGCCGCCCTTCCGGCCGGCGGTCTGGTCGAGATCGAGGTCGTCGCCGCTCTCTAAGGCGTTGGCAACAACTAAACATGACATGTAAAAAGACCCTGCAGTACGAGCTGCAGGGTCTTTTGTCAAGCGATGCGACAAAAATGATCCGTTTCCCTCCGTCCCCAAGGGATAACGTTTAGCCTTCCTTGCGGACTTTTTGCAGGTAGCGGTAGACGCTGGGCTCCGAGATACCCAGCGCGGTGGCGGCGCAGGCCACGGCGCCCTTGAGCATGAACACCCCGTTGCCGTTGAGGTGGCGAATGACGTCAACGCGGTCGCTCTGACCAAGCGACGCTACATCCAGCCCGCGCGCGCTCAGCAACTCGGCAATGCTGCGGT
Organism: uncultured Collinsella sp.; assembly: GCA_902470905.1. Lineage (GTDB taxonomy): Bacteria > Actinomycetota > Coriobacteriia > Coriobacteriales > Coriobacteriaceae > Collinsella. Next base: position 60,414 of record CABRIC010000002.1, read on the forward strand.
CGATGAGCTCCTGCGTAGACTCCGAAAGGCTTTCGACCTCGATAGACGCGGGCTCTGCCTGTCTAGGGGCAGCGTCGAAGCACGCCATGAGCTGCTGAGCCATGGCGTTGATGGAGCGCACGGTCGAGAGGTCGGTATTGACGCAGAGCATGCCGACGATCTCGTTATTCTCGCGGATAAAGTACGTCGCTGACTCCAATGTCTTGCCACCGGCACCGCGGCCCTCGTAGCCCGTAATAAACGGCAGGTCGCGATACTTGGCGTCGTGCATGATCTTGAGTGCCAGATCGGTAGCGGGACCGCCGACCTTGCGGCCGCTCACGATACCGTTGCGGATATCGACGATGGCGTGGTCAGGATCCGAGAAATCGTGCAGGACGATCTCGCTGTTCTTACCGAGTACCTGCTCCAGGAAATCGACCATCGGCAAAAAGCGACGTACGGTCTCGTTCACGGGCAACTCCTTTGGGTTCTATCGAAGTGTTCATAACAATTTTTTATCATGGTAACACGCTGCTCATCATCTCGTATATCCGCAGGTACATTGCGTAATACAGACGAACGGTAGAAATTTGGCGGTAAACGGTCGACCAAAAGAAAAGTTAGATGTTATTTTGAACAGACACATTCCTGACCTGCGGAAATGCGTTATCTCAGCTGAAGAATAGTCTGATAACAAAAAATTATTATTGAGAATGAGAATCATCTTTAATACGATATGCAACGAAGGCACAACCTCAACCCCGCACTGCGTCACAATAGAGCGTTAGATGCGAAAACAACTATTTCGAGGATTGGTGGTCAAATGACCCAGGAGACGGTTACGAACGGCACTGAAGCCCTGTTCACTCGCGAAGGCATGCCGCCCGTTAAGGAAATGATCCCGTGTGCCCTTCAGCACGTACTGGCATCGTTTGCCGGCATTATTACCCCGGCGGTCATCATGGCCGGCGTCTACGGCTTTAATAGCCAGCAGAGCACCGACATCATTCAGGTTGCGCTCATTCTTTCGGCAATCGACACGGCCCTTCAGGCCTTCGCTCCCTTCCGTCGCATCGGCGGCGGCCTGCCCATCGTCATGGGCGTTTCGTTCGCGTTCCTGCCGGCCCTGCAGGCCATGGGCGCCTCGGGCTTTAGCTTTGGCGCGCTGTTGGGCGGCGAGATCGTCGGCGGCGCCGTTGCGGTCCTCTTTGGTCTGGCCTACAGCAAGATCAAGTGGCTGTTCCCGCCCGTCGTGACCGGTACGGTCATCTTCTCCATTGGCGTCTCTCTCTATCCCACGGCCGTCAAGTACATGGCCGGTGGCATGGGCACGCCGCTGTGGGGCACCCCGCAGGCCTGGTGCGTCGCTCTTATCACCTTCGCCGTGGTCTTTGCGCTCGCCAACTTTGGCAAGGGCACGCTCAAGCTGGGCTCCGTGTTCTTTGGCATGATCGTTGGCATGATCGTCTCCATCCCCTTTGGCATGATCGACTTCTCCAGCGTCGCCACCGCTCAGGTCTTCGCGCTTCCCAAGCTCATGCCCTACGCGCTCGAGTTTGATCCCGAGGTCTGCATTACCCTCGCTGTCGTGTTCCCCATGGTTGCCATCCAGGTTATCGGCGACGTCTCCGCTGCCTGCCTTGGTTCCATCGACCGTATGCCCACCGAGCGCGAGCTCTCCGGCGCTATCGTGTCTCAGGGCCTCACCTCTATGGTCGGCGGCCTGCTGGGCGGTCTTCCCACCAGCGCCCTTGGCCAGAACGTGGGCATCATCTGCTCCAACAAGGTCGTCAACAAGTGGGTCTTTGTGATCATCGCGGCCGTCTTTGCCATCGCCGGTCTGTTCCCGCAGCTCTCTGCCATCCTTTCCGCTATCCCGCAGCCCGTCATCGGCGGCGCGACCGTCGGCGTCTTTGGCACCATCACCATGAACGGCGTGCGCATGTTCACCCGCGAGGGCCTCACGCAGCGCACCACCACCATCGTCGGTACCTCCGTCGTCTTTGGCCTGGGTATCTGGATGGCCAGTGGTTGCCTTGCCGGCGAGGGTATGCCCACCTGGGTGTCCACCGTCATCGGCTCCAACGCCGTGACCCCCACCGCCATCATGGCCATCGTGCTCAACCTGATCCTTCCGCAGACGCCGGTCGTGGCTCAGCACATCGATGCCGCCAAGGATGCCGCTGTGAATCTGGTCCTGCCCGAGAGCAAGAAGTAGCCAATTCGGTGCTATTCGCCGGCGGACGCATCGCCTCGTCCGCCGGCGCCATGCGGCGCCAAGCCGCACTTCAAAGGGCTTGTCCCTTTGGTGAAGCGTTGACGGGAGAGGGCCCGTTTCCGGTGTAGGCCGGCGCTTCGCACTTCCGCCATGTCAGAGGTGTCAAACCCCGCCTCTGATGTTGAAGGGAGCATTTATGCTTCTGGTCGCTAACGGTTCCGTCTTTACCCGCAACGCTCAGACTCCGTTCATTCCCAACGGTGCGGTCGCCATTGACGGAGATACGATTGTCGAAGTGGGCCCCGAGCGCGAGCTCAAGACCAAGTACCCGGATGCCGAGTACGTCGACGCCCAGGGCAACCTCATCATGCCCGGACTTATTAACTGCCACACCCACATCTACTCGGGTCTGGCCCGCGGCCTTGCCATTAAGGGCTGCAACCCCACCAACTTCCTGGAGAATCTTGAGCAGCAGTGGTGGAAGATTGACGACAACCTGACGCTCGACGGCACCAAGGCCAGCGCCTATGCCACGATTCTGGATTCCATCCGCGATGGCGTTACCACGATCTTCGATCACCACGCGAGCTTCTGCGAGATTCCGGGCAGCCTCTTTACCATTAAGGACGCCGCTCAGGAGCTGGGCATGCGTTCGTGCCTGTGCTACGAGGTTTCCGACCGCCGTGGCCAGGAAAAGTGCGATCAGGCTATTGCCGAGAACGCCGAGTTTGCCCAGTGGGCCGCCAAGGAGCGTCGCGATAACGACAACCACATGATCGCCGCAATGTTTGGCGGTCACGCCACCTTTACGCTGTCGGATGAGACCATGGATAAGATGGCCGAGGCCAACAACGGTCTGACCGGCTTCCACATCCACGTGTGCGAGGGCATGAACGATGTGTGGGATTCCCGCCTCAACCGCGGCGGCATCAGCCCCGTCGAGCGCCTGCTGCAACACAACCTGCTCGGCCCCGACACCATGCTGGGCCACTGCATCCACGTGACGCCCGCCGAGATGGATATCGTCAAGGAGTCCGGCACCTGGCTGGTTAACAACCCCGAATCCAATATGGGCAATGCCGTGGGCTGCGCCCCCGTGCTCGAATTCTTCCGCCGTGGCATCCCCGTGTGCATGGGCACCGACGCCTACACCCACGATATGCTCGAGAGCCTCAAGGTCTTCCTGATCATCCAGCGCCACAACGCCGCCATGCCCAATGTGGGCTGGTGCGAGGCCATGACCATGCTGTTCGAGAACAACGCCAAGATGGCGAGCAAGTACTTCGATCGCAAGCTCGGTGTGCTTGAGCCCGGCGCTGCCGCCGACGTCATCGTAATGGACTACAAGCCCTTTACGCCGCTGAGCGAGGAGAACATCGACGGCCACATGCTCTTTGGCATGATGGGCAAAAACTGCCGCACCACCATCATCAACGGCCGCGTCCTGTACAAGGATCGCGAGTTTGTCGGTATCGATGAGGACAAGATCAACGCGTGGACCATGGCTGAGTCCAAGAAGCTCTGGAGCACGCTCAACGATCGCGTGTACTAATTCCAATTGGAGATTCGCGCGCGTCGGATGTTTCGCCGCATCCGACGCGCGTATAGGCGGCCTCCGCGGGGTCGCCGGCGCTGTGCTAGCGCTACACCGTATTTGCGCCCGCCGCGCGGTCTCGCCGGGCGTTACAGAGAGGAGCTCATTATGAGCGACATCATGAGGCCGATCCCGTTTTCGCAGCTGATGAACTGGATCATCGAGGAGCACAAGACTCAGGGCGCCGTCTTTGGCGTGCGCAAGATGGTCACGACCAACCAGAAGGGCGCGCTTCCCATTTTTGACGAGCGCATCGAGACTCCGTTTGGCCCGGCCGCCGGCCCCAATACACAGCTTGCCCAGAACATCGTGGCGTCCTACGTGGCTGGCTCTCGCTTCTTTGAACTCAAGACCGTTCAGGTTATGGACGGCGAGGAGCTCTCCAAGTGTGTGAACAAGCCCTGCATCGTGGCGCAGGACGAGTGCTACAACTGCGAGTGGTCGACCGAGCTCGAGGTTCCGCAGGCTTTTGCTGAGTACGTGAAGGCATGGTTCGCCTGCCACCTGATTGCTCGCGAGTACGGTCTGGGTAGCCCGGACGGCTTTGTCTTTAACATGTCCGTGGGCTATGACCTGGAGGGCATTAAGAGCCCCAAGGTCGATGCGTACATCGAGGGCATGAAGGACGCCAGCGGCTCCGAGGTTTGGAACGAGTGCCGCACGTGGGCGCTCGCTAACCTGGACAAGTTTGAGCACGTTGACGCCGCATTTGTCGAGTCCATTCCGGCGCGCGTCTCCAACTCCATCACCGAGTCTACCCTGCACGGCTGCCCGCCCGCCGAGATCGAGCGCATCGCGACCTATCTGATCACCGAGAAGGGCCTCAACACCTACATCAAGTGCAACCCCACGCTGCTGGGCTATGAGTTTGCCCGCCAGCGCCTCAACGAGCTGGGCTTTGACTACATCGTCTTCGATGACACGCACTTCCGCGAGGACCTGCAGTGGGCCGATGCCGTGCCTATGTTCGAGCGCCTGATTGCCCTGTGCGCCGAGCGCGGCCTGGAGTTTGGCGTCAAGCTGACCAACACGTTCCCCGTCGACGTGACGAGAAACGAGCTGCCCTCGACCGAAATGTACATGTCCGGCCGTTCGCTGTTCTCGCTGACCATCGAGGCCGCCCGCCGCATTACCGAGCAGTTCGATGGCAAACTGCGCATCAGCTACTCCGGCGGCGCCACGGTCTACAACATCCGCGCCCTGTATGATGCCGGCATTTGGCCCGTCACCCTGGCGACCGACGTGCTCAAGCCCGGTGGCTATGAGCGCTTTAGCCAGATGGCCGGCGAGTTTGCCGATCTGGATGGCAAGCCGTTCGCGGGTGTCTCGCTCGAGGCCGTAACCGCGATCCAGGCTGACTCGCTCACCAACCCGCTCTACAAGAAGCCGCTGCGCCCGCTGCCCGACCGCAAGGTCGCCGGCAAGAGCCCGCTTTCCGACTGCTTTACCACGCCGTGCCGCACGAGCTGCCCCATCCAGCAGGACATTCCCGCCTACCTGGCGGCTGTTGACGAGGGCCGCTTCGAGGACGCACTCAACATCATCATCGAGCGCAACGCCCTGCCGTTCATTACCGGCACCATCTGCCCGCATCCCTGCGGCCGCGCCTGCGAGCGTGCGTTCTACGAGCCCGAGGGCGCCCAGATCCGCGCCAGCAAGCTTAAGGCCGCCCGCGAGGCCATGACCGCCGTGCTGCCCAAGCTGCGCGCTCAGGCCATCGCCAACGACGGCGAGCGCAATGTTGCCGTTATCGGCGGCGGCCCTGCCGGTCTGGCGACGGCGTTCTTCCTGACGCGCGCCGGCGTGCCCGTCACTATCTTTGAGGCCCGTGACTCGCTCGGCGGCGTGGTCCGTCACGTCATCCCCGAGTTCCGCATTTCGAGCGACGATATCTCCCACGATGCCGAGCTCTGCCTGGCCTTTGGCGCCAAGGTGCAGCTCAACGCCCGCGTGAATTCCATTGACGAGCTCAAGGCTCAGGGCTTTACCGACGTGGTCGTGGCCACCGGTGCCTGGATGCCCGGCTCTGCGGGCCTGGGAGAAGGTGCCGAGCTCGACGTGCTGGAGTTCCTCGAGGCCGCCAAGAAGGGCGAGAAGCTCGAGCTGGGCGAGGACGTCGTAGTCATTGGCGCCGGCAACACCGCCATGGATGCGGCCCGCGTGGCCAAGCGCCTGGCTGGTGTGAAGAACGTGCGCCTGGTGTATCGCCGCACCAAGAAGCAGATGCCCGCCGACGAGGAAGAGCTCGATCTTGCTCTTGCCGATGGCGTTGAGTTCTGCGAGCTGCTGGCGCCCAAGGCACTTAACGGCGCCGTGCTGACCTGCGACGTTATGGAGCTTGGCGAGCCGGATGCAAGCGGCCGTCGCAGCCCCGTCGCCACGGGCGAGACTGTCGAGCTTTCCGCCACCACGGTGATCTGCGCCGTGGGCGAGGGCATCGATGCCAGCCTGTACGATGCCGCGGGCGTCGAGCACGACCGTCGCGGCCGCCTTGCCGCCACCTCCACCGGCGTCGAGGGCGTCTGGGCTGCGGGCGACTGCCGCCGCGGTCCGGCTACCGTGGTCGAGGCTATTGCCGACGCCGCCGAGGTCGCTCGTGCCATCGCCGGCGTGGACTTTAACAAGTACGCCGACCAGAATGCTCAGGCCGGTCGCGAGGACACCTGCTACGAGCGCAAGGGGTCGCTGTGCCGCGACAAGCGCAACTGCACCAAGACCCGCTGCCTGGGCTGCGGCTCGGTGTGCGAGGTCTGCTGCGACGTGTGCCCCAACCGCGCCAACGTGGCCATTAAGGTGCCGGGCCTGGCCAAGCATCAGGTCGTCCATGTCGATGGCATGTGCAACGAGTGCGGCAACTGCGCCGTGTTCTGCCCCTACCAGGAGGGCCGTCCCTACAAGGACAAGCTCACCCTGTTCTGGAGCGAGGAGGACATGGAGAACTCCGAGAACGAGGGCTTCCTGGCCGTGGGCGATGATCACTTTAAGGTCCGCGTCGCCGGCACGGTCCGCACCGTCTCGGTCGATGCCGTCAACACCGGTCTTCCCGAGGCCGTCCGCCTGACCATCAGGGCTGTGCGCGACAACTATTCGTACCTTCTTAAGAAATAGGCGAGTCTCTTATGGCCAAATCCATTCAACATAACGTGGCCTACGTTGCCTGCGGAAGCGGTTGCGCCTCCGCAGGCGGCGACGCCCGCTGCAGCGAAGGCTGCATTGGCTGTGGCGCCTGCGTTACGGCCTGCCCCCACGGTGCCATCGCACTGGTCGACGGCGTCGCCCGCGTGGACCGCTCCAAGTGCACGGGCTGTGGCCTGTGCGGCATGGCGTGCCCGCAGCGCGTGATTGCTTTCGTTCCCGGCTACCAGAACATCCTGGTGCGCTGCAACAACACGGATAAGGGCGCCATTGCCCGCAAGATCTGCGACACGAGCTGCATCGGTTGCGGCATGTGCGCTAAAAAGTGCCCCGCCGGCGCTATCCGCATCGAGGACAACTGCGCCCATATCGACGGCGCGGACTGCCTGTCATGCGGCATGTGCGCCGTCGTCTGCCCGCATGGCGCTATCCACGACCGCACCGGCATCGCCGCCGGCGTGTAGAAGGGAATCACCATGGCACAGGAATTCACTTTTACCGTTAACGGCGTCGAGCGCACGACGACCCAAAATAAACCGCTGCTGCGCTACCTGCGCGACGACCTGCACATTCACTCTGCCAAGGACGGTTGCTCCGAGGGTGCGTGCGGCACCTGCACCATCCATGTGGACGGTGCGGCCGTCAAGGCGTGCGTGCTGACCACCGCTCTTGCCGCCGGCCGCAACATCGTGACCGTCGAGGGCCTGCCCGAGGACGTGCGCGAGGCCTTTGTGTACGCCTTTGGCGCCGTGGGCGCCGTGCAGTGCGGCTTTTGCATCCCCGGCATGGTCATGGCAGGTGCGGCGCTCATCGCCGAGGACCCCGAGCCCACCGAGGAGCAGATCAAGTACGCCATCCGCGGCAACGTCTGCCGCTGCACCGGCTACAAAAAGATTATCGAGGGCATCTCGCTTGCCGCTGCGGTGCTCCGTGGCGAAAAGCAGATCGACGAGGATTTGGAGCGCGGCGACGACTACGGCGTGGGCAAGCGCGCCTTCCGTATCGACGTGCGCAAGAAGGTGCTCGGCGAGGGCAAGTATCCCGACGACATCGACGAGCTCGATCAGCCGGGCCTGACCTATGCCAGCGCCGTGCGCTCCAAGTATCCGCGCGCCCGTGTGCTCTCCATCGATACCTCCAAGGCCGAGGCCCTGCCCGGCGTGGTGGGCATCCTGCGCGCCGAGGACGTGCCGGTCAACCAGGTCGGCCACCTTATCCAGGACTGGGACGTCATGATCGCTCAGGGCGATATCACCCGCTGCGTGGGCGATGCCATCGTGCTGGTGGTTGCCGAGGACGAGGCGACGCTCGAGAAGGCCAAGAAGCTCGTAAAGATCGATTACGAGCCGCTGGAGCCCGTGCGTAACATTGTCGAGGCCAGGGCTGCCGACGCCCCACGCCTGCACGACAGCTTCTTTGCCTTTGGCAACACGGTGGAGCTCAAGGACAACGTGTGCCAGAGCCGTCACGTGACGCGCGGCGACGCCGCCAAGGCGCTAGCGGAGAGCGCGTTTACCGTGACACAGCGCTTTACCACGCCCTTTACCGAGCATGCCTTCTTGGAGCCCGAGTGCGCCGTCGCCTTCCCGTACAAGAACGGCGTCAAGGTGCAGTCGACCGACCAGGGCGCCTACGATACGCGCAAAGAGTGTGCCCACATGTTTGGCTGGGACAACGAACCCGAGCGTGTGGTCGTCGAGACCATGCTCGTGGGTGGCGGCTTTGGCGGCAAGGAGGACGTGTCCATCCAGCACCTGGCCGCGCTCGCCGCATACAAGTTCCAGCGTCCTGTGAAGTGCAAGCTCACACGTGCCGAGTCGCTCGCGTTCCATCCCAAGCGCCATGCCATGGACGGCACCTTTACGCTGGGCTGCGACGCCGAGGGTAACTTTACCGGTCTGGACTGCGAGATCAACTTTGACACCGGCGCCTACGCGTCGCTGTGCGGTCCGGTGCTCGAGCGCGCCTGTACGCATGCCGTCGGTCCCTACAAGTACCAGAACACCGACATTCGCGGCTTTGGGTACTACACCAACAACCCGCCCGCCGGTGCGTACCGCGGCTTTGGCGTGTGTCAGTCCGAGTTTGCGCTCGAGAGCCTGATCGACCTGCTGGCCGAGAAGGTCGGCCTGGATCCGTGGGAGATCCGCTACCGTAACGCCATCGAGCCGGGCGAGGTTCTGCCCAACGGCCAGATTGCCGACTGCTCCACGGCGCTGAAGGAGACGCTGCTCGAGGTCAAGGATGCCTACTACGCGCATCCCGGCCACGCCGGCATTGCCTGCGCCATGAAGAACGCCGGCGTGGGCGTGGGTCTGCCCGATGCCGGTCGCTGCAAGATTCGCGTCGAGGATGGCCGCGCCGTGGTCTACGCCGCCACGTCCGACATCGGCCAGGGCTGCAACACCGTCTTTTTGCAAGACGTTGCCGAGGCATGCGGCCTGCCGCTTCGCTGCATTGCCAACGGCGAGTGCTCCACCGAGAACGCTCCCGACTCCGGCACCACGTCTGGCTCGCGTCAGACGGTCGTGACCGGCGAGGCCGTGCGCGGTGCCGCTTTCCTGCTGCGCGATGCCATGGTTGGCATCGAGGCCGGCAAGCCTGCGCCTACCGCCCCGGTGAGCGCCCATGGTGACGGCGTCAAGATCGAGTACGACGACGGTCGCGCCTATCAGCTGCGCACGCAGGAGCTCGTCGCCGGCCAGGGCATGCATCCTCAGGATCCCGCGACCGCCATCAAGGCGCTCGAGGGATGCGAGTTTGGCTACGTGTACCTGGAGCCGACCGACAAGCTGGGTGCGGATGTTCCCAACCCCAAGAGCCACATCTGCTACGGCTTTGCCACGCATGTGGTCATTCTGGATGATGACGGCCGCGTGAGCGAGGTCTATGCCGCACACGATTCCGGCAAGGTGGTCAACCCCATCTCCATCCAGGGTCAGATCGAAGGCGGCGTGCTCATGGGTATGGGCTATGCGCTTACCGAGGATTGGCCGCTCAAGGACTGCGTGCCCCAGGCAAGGTACGGTACGCTCGGGCTGTTCCGTGCGCCCGAGATTCCGGATATCCACGCCATCTACGTGGAGAAGGACGAGCTGCTGCCTGTGGCATATGGCGGCAAGGGCATCGGCGAGATCGCAACGATCCCCACGGCGCCCGCCGTACAGAACGCCTATCGCGCATTCGACGGCAAGCTGCGTCCCGATCTGCCCATGGTGGATACGCCCTACAGCCGCGCCCGTCACCGCGGGTAGGGTAGAGCGCGTACGGCCATTGCTAACGGGCCGTTCGCGCTCAGCATCAATTACATACGCTGCGCCTTTGGCCCTGGCTCCATCGCGAGCCGGGGCCTTTTGTTTGGAGCGCCTCCGCATGCGGAAGCTGCGTCCCAGATTTCGGCTCCAGAATGGGGCGTACTTTCCGGACGGGGCTTCAAACGGAAACTGCATCCCGGAATGCGCGCCCGGAATGGGATGCGCTTTCCGGAACAGCCCTCAACCGGAAACTGCGTCCCAGAATTTCGCTTCAGAGTGGGATGCCGTTTCCGGCTGAACCCTCAGGCGGAAAGTTCATCCCAGAATTGACGCTCAGAGTGGGACACGGTTTCCGGATAGAACCTCAGCGGAAACTGCGTCCCAGTTTGAGCGTCTATTCCGGGATGCGGTTTCCGCTGAAGGACTTAACCGGAAGGTCTGTCCCGTTCTGAGGCGGGATTCCGGGACACGCTTTCCGCTAGGCCCGCCATCCGGAAAGTGCATCCCGTTTTGAGCGTCCAGACTGGAACGCGCTTTCCGTTGGCGTGGCCGTTGGGAAAACGCGGCCCAGATAGGGGGGATGCGATCCGGCGATGCGCGGCCTAGCAGCTCCTACAGCTCCACTTCGTTGAGCCACGTCGGCAGCGCAGTCTGCCGGATGCCTGCCGTCTGCAGCTTTTTGGCGAGCATTCCTGCCGAGCGGACCTCGTTTATGGTAAAGCGCAGCAGAGGATGACCGTAGAGCGATAGGTGCGCCTCGCGCTGTCGTTCGGCAACGAGCGCCTCGGCGGTGGTGCGTCCGGCTAGCATGGCCTGGTCGGTATATTTGACAATCCCGTCGAGTTCGCCCAGCGTGAGCTCCCTAGCTTGACGCTCCCAGGCAAAATCTGTTCGCATGCTCTTGGCCGAATCGAAGGGATCCGTCAACTCGTATTGAAGCCAGTCGGGCGCAAAGCCCGTCTCGATCATGACGGCTCGGGCGACCGATTCCCCGCCGCTCTCAGCGCGGGCGTCGGCATATCGAAGCGTTGTGAGGGCGGTGCGAATCGCACGACCATTGCGGGCAGTCGCTCGTTGCTCGACGGCCTCCGTCAGCTGTTCCCGCGCAAGGCCGAGCTTTGAGATCGCCGAATCGGTAATGGGCATGCCGTCGGCAAAACCGGTTTGCAACAGACAATCTGTGGCCGTTTGGATAGGCGGCGTTACCGATATGCCGGATAGACGGATTGCTCCGGCCGGCTCAATCTGGTGACGCTGAATATGTGCGCCCGGACGAGCCGACGGCTTTGTCGAGCTGCAAACATGCACGACATTCATGTGTCGCCACGAGACCTCGAGCCCCAGGAGACATGCTGCCGAAAACGAGCAGAACGTCCAATCGGGGTGGATGATCGCAAGGGCGCGAATGATCTCGCAATGGCGTTGCGCTCGGTTTAGTTCATCCCAGCGCGTTTTTCGCGCAAACAACCCCGGCATGGGGGAGACGACCATGTCGCCGGTGCGCCGAAGGAGCGCTTTTCGGATCGCCGTGCTCGGGGGAATCAGACAGTGCCCCTTTTGTTCGGCTTGAGTGAGCAGTTGGTCGATGAGCTGGTCATTGCAATGGGTCATGAGCTACCGCCTCCTTTTGGGTGGAAAAAACGTATCAGCTGGAACTTGCCGCTCAGCTGACCAAAAGCTGACCAAAATCTAACCATGCAGGTAGATGACCTGCTTTTGGCGACATATTTCTTGTTTGAATCGGTGGGCGGTAATCGGCGACCGTGAACGGTAGCTGGATATGAAGTCTTGGTAAGTTTCGGGACGTGTACTTTTCCGAAAAAGAGCAATCTATCTGCTGTTTTGTGTTTCTGGACCGCATATTTGAAGGCATGTGATAAGGGCTGCAGGTCGTCGTCTGTGTCTGCGGAAACTGTGACCCGGAATTGCCACTCGGAATGGGACGTGCTTTCCGGATCGTCCTTCAAGCGGAAACTACATCCCAGATTTCGGCCTCAGAGTGGGATGCCGTTTCCAGATCGGGCCTCAAACGGAAACTGCGTCCCGGAATCGAGCCTCGGGGTGGGATGCACTTTCCGGATGGCATGCTTGGCGGAAACTACGGCCCAGTTTTTGGCTCCAGAACGGGATATATTTTCCGGAACGGTCCATGTGCGGTGGTGCGCCGCCCCTTTTGCGTGCGCCGCTTGTCGAATTACGTTATAGCTAGCTATATTATAGGAAGGTATAATATAGCTAGCTATAACGTAAAGGAGGGATGGCCCTATGTTTATCGGAAGAACGGCGGAAATGTCCGAGCTCAATCGACTGTATGGCACGGGCTCCTTTGAGATGCCTGTGATTTATGGCCGCCGTCGCGTGGGCAAAACGCGTCTTATCACAGAGTTCATCCAAGGCAAGAAGGCTATTTACTTTCAAGCTCGTCGTACCAATGCAGAGGCAAACCTGCATGGCTTTAGCCAGGCGATACTTGCGGGCTCTGTTGGTGTTGCTGGCGTGTCGTTTCGTAGTTTTGACGAGGCGTTCGATGCATTGGCCACCATGGCTCGCACGGAACGTTTGATTGTCGTGATTGACGAGTATCCCTATCTCGCCCAATCGAATCCCGAGATCAGCTCGTTGCTGCAAGACAAGATCGATCACTTGTACAAAGAGACCAAGCTTATGCTTATCCTGTGCGGGTCGTCGCTTTCGTTCATGGAAGAGCAGGTTTTGGGCTACGAGAGCCCGCTATACGGTAGGCGCACGGCCCAGTTTAAGATCATGCCGCTCGATTTTACGACGACCCTCGGCCAGTGGCAGAGCATGAGTCGCGAAGACGCTGCAGTTTGCTATGGCATGACGGGCGGCATTCCTGCATATATCGAGAAAGTCGATCCTACCGCATCGCTCAAGGACAACATCAAGCGTCTTTTTCTTACTCCTACGGGCTATCTCTTTGAGGAGCCGAGTAACCTGCTATTGCAAGAGTGCCGCAATCCCGAGCAATATGATGCAATCGTGCAAGCAATTGCTCAGGGGCGCTCGAAGATCTCAGAGATTGCGAGCTCTACGGGAATCCCTGCGAGCAACGTAAAGAGCTATGTGGATAAGCTAGCGTCGCTTGGGATTGTCGAGCGCGAGCTGCCCCTAAACGAGACGAGCAATAAGCGAGCCGTGTATCTGCTGAGCGACCAGATGTTTAGGTTCTGGTACAAGTTTGTTCCGCAGAACATTGGGCTGATTCAAAACAATATGGCCGAGATGGCGTATAAGCGCATTGAGCCGTACGTATCGGATTACATGGGTACGGTCTTTGAGCTTATATGCAGGCAATACGTGTACGAACTCGCGCGCGCAGGCCGGCTCGATGTGGTTCCGGCGAGCGTCGGGCGCTGGTGGGGGACGGATAATCGCACGCATACGCAGGAAGAAATCGACTTGATTGTTGACGATGGCGAGGGCACTGCGCTGTTTGCGGAGTGTAAATGGCGCAATGAACCGGTAGGCGAGGATGTTCTGGAAAAGCTCGTGTACCGAAGCGAGCTCTTTAGGCGGCAGCATAAAAGCTATGCGATCTTCTCGAAGCACGGCTTTACGCAGGGATGTCGGGATGCCGCGGAGGGTAGGGGAGACGTCAAGCTGATTTCGTTTGCCGAGATGTGTGGGCGGAGATAACCAAGCGCGCTCTGATGTGATGCTCGGAATGGGACGCGCTTTCCCTTTGGCGGCCTTTGGCGGAAACTACGTCCCGGATTCCCGCTTCAGGATGGGATGCCGTTTCCGATAGAGGCATGGGGCGGAAAGTGCGTCCCAGAATCCGGCGCAACGCCGCTGGAGTAGAGGGGCGAGCTCCGAACTTCGTAACCGAAAATCCATTTGTTAAACCTGGCAACCGTGGGTAGAATAAAGTCGACGGCAGCCCAAGGGTGATAGCTGGGCGGCGCCGTTACTTAGTTCAAGGGGTCAATGCCTTAACGGCGTCGACCCCTCTTCTTTTGCTTCGTACGCTGCTTAAGTGCCTCGGAAAGTCCGATAAGCGCCGTGAGGAGCGAGACCAAAGCGGCCAGGAGCTTCACGAAATCAATCAGATCGGTCATGGGCATCACCTCCCGTCGCATGGAGGGCGCTGCCCGGCACATGGAACTGCCGTCAACAACTGCCATTCTATCAAAGCGCGGTCATAAATACGAATATATGTTCGATAATAACAGCAACGTGATTCCCTCGAATAGCAGCCTTTCGTAAGGGCGGCAGAAGACGGCGCTGGGCGATTGGGGCTAGACGCGCAGGTCTTCGTCACCGAAAGCCCGTTTGATTAACCAGCCCTCTGTAGGTACACTGCATATTGATGGGCCCGGGATGACCGCTGATTCAAGTCACCGGGCCTAAATCTTTTCATCCATTTGAATAGAGCGGGCGACTCTCTTGGGGCCGTCTGCATGGCGTGTGATTAGCGCATGGTATTGCGCCCAGCTTTCATGTCCGCGCGGCCACCTATCCTTACGGCAATGTAGCCGCTTATGTAACAAGCGGCAAGCAACGGAGAAAGGCCCTAACCGTGTCAGCTGAAAAGACGCCGGGTATCTCGGCTATCGATACGACGAACTTTGCGCGCCAGATTGTGCTGGACTTTGAGTTTGCGCCGGTGCCAAAACAGCGCCAGCGACGTGGGCTGCGCAACGAGATTATCGAGGTCGGCGCCGTCAAGCTCGATTACCACGGCAACGTTATGGGCGAGTTCTCGCAGTTTGTGCAGACGGAATTTACCGAAGGCGTTGCGTTTCCCGTCCGCGAGCTCACAGGGATATCGGCCGTGGACACCGCGATGGCCGACCCGCTCTACATGGTGATCAAAAGGCTCAGCGATTGGATCGGTCGCTACTCCGCTCAGATAGTTTGCTGGAGCGGGACGGATCGTCGACAGCTTTTGACCGAGTGCCAGGCAAAGCATATCGACCTTGCCGCATTTCCTACGGACTGGGCCGATCTGCAGGCGTTTTACACCTCGATCATGGACGTGGGCAGCCACGGGCGTGTCTCTTTGAGTGACGCGGCGACGTGGTTTGGCATCGAGTTTGACGAGTCGACGGGCCACGCCCACAGCGCCCTTGCCGATGCGTACGTGACTGCCAAGTTGCTCAAGCAGGTGATGGACGGGGACTACCGTGTGAGTCCGCGCACCCAGGAGATCCGCCAACGATGGGGGATAGGCGAGCGAGTCCAGACGCGCTTCTCCAGCAAGTGTCCTGAGCTGGGCGACCTGCTGCTGAGGCTGAAGGCGGAGGGGAGGTAGGCCTTTTGAGAACGCCATTCGGTTTCGCGTGGCGGGTGCGTTCGTCTACACCCTCGCAATCCCACGCGCGGCACTCAGCAGCTCGTACTCCCTCTGGCTCCACTGGTACAGCTCGGTCGCGCGTACGGCGTCGCGGCACAGGTCTAGAAACACCTCGGCGCCCTCGCAGAAGCACTCGCGGGCAAAGGCGCCGGATCCGTCCGCAACGCACGCGCCGTCGGCAAAGAGCTTCCAGCTGGACGGCTCGCGCGAGCCGTCTCCGAGCAGCTTGATCTGCAGAACATGTGGGCCGCCAGCGGCACATGGCCCTTCTTCCAACGCCTGCACCGTAAAGCGCATCTGGAGGGACAGAGTATAAAATCCGGAAAAGTGTCGAAATGGGCACCTTAAAACTTCGGAAAAGTGTGGCTGGATGACAAAACAGCACTTAGAAGCCGATGCTGGATGCGGGATCCTGAGGCTGCCTTCAGCTCTCGCTACTCATCGTCTCCGTCGTTGGGGTCGCCCTTGAGGGTGTTGATGTCCAGGTACTGGTTGTCGTCCTCTTTTTGCTGTGTTGCCGATTCGGACGCGGTGGGGCCGCGGAACAGCTGGAATCCCTCAAACGCAATGACGCCGAGCAGGGCAATGACAATGGCGAGAAAGGCAATCTTGACTGCCTGCGGAAATTCCGAGAAACGCAGCGCCTTTTCCTCGGCGTAATAATCGGCGAAGCGCTCTTCGCCCGTGCTTTTGGTATACGCCGGCGTGGACGCGGCCTCCGGGTCATATTCCGGTGCGGGCGTGGCAGCGTACGGATCGTTGAGATAATCGCTCGATGCGGTGCCATAATCCTCGGTCTCGATGCGACCGTTGCCAGCATAGCCATCGGAATAATCGGAATATGCCGCACCGCCCTCATAGTCCGCGGCGCTCGTGTTGGCGGCAAAAAGCGGGTTAACTGGAACATCGAGCGCCGGCATGCCGGTAGAGGTCTCATCCAGATCGGCTGCAGCCCAGGAATCGTGGACAACCTGATGGGCAACGGGCTCATCGAGCCTTGTGACCGGAGGCTTGCGTGCCGCAGGAACAGGCAACTGCTGGGCGCTGTACATAACAGTGCTGTCGGCCGATTTGCCCTGCGTCGCTGCTGCGAGAAATGCCTGTCTCTTATACACATCTGACGCTGCCGACGATACTCCTTGTGTAG
>CABRIC010000003.1 GCA_902470905.1 uncultured Collinsella sp.
GATCCGGTTGCACCGGGCCGCGCGGCAAGGAGATATATTGCCAGACCGGAGGGGCGCCGGGGGCGGGAATCGCGCACTCCATATTTTGTTCACAAATGAATAGGTCCCTCAGTCACATCACTGAGGTCAAAACTGAAGCATTGGCTTCTGATATTGGCGATGACCAGCTATTTTATGTGTATTGAGACATCGGTCATCTCTGGAGCGCTACTTTACTCCAAAGGCATCAGCTATTTGTTTCCCATCGGTAAAAGGCGGGTTTTGTTCGCCAAGCGTTCTTATATATAGCTAGATACGGGTTCGAACCCGTGCACCGGCAACAAAAAAGCGACCAACCGGAGTTGATCGCTTTCTATTCCATGGTGGGCCGTCAGGGGTTCAGCCTGCTCCGCAGGCGGCCGCTGCGGCGCTTTCTCGCCTTGCGCGCTGCGCTGGCAAACGCTCACGCGTTTACTCAGCTCCGCGCCCCGACGGGTTCGAACCCGTGCACCGGCAAAAAAAGCGACCAACCGGAGTTGGTCGCTTTCTATTCCATGGTGGGCCGTCAGGGGTTCGAACCCTGGACCTTGGGATTAAAAGTCCCCTGCTCTGCCAGCTGAGCTAACGGCCCGCGGGTGGCATTGTACCACGGTCTGGGACTATTCCCAACTCCATTGGCCGTTCTGGAAAATCACAACTTCACGTCCATCAGGCGTAATGCCCACAATATCGATGTCGTCCGTGCCGATCATAAAATCGACGTGCGTGCTCGAGACGTTAACGCCATGCTCCAGAAGCTCCTCCTTGGACATGTCATACCCACCCTCGATGCATTCGGGGAAACCGACACCTAGCGCGAGATGGCAGCTAGCGTTCTCGTCATAGAGCGTATCGTAGAACAGAACACCACTTTCGCGGATCGGCGTGTTCTTGGAAATGAGCGCGACCTCTCCCAGGTGAGCAGCGCCCTCGTCAGTATCGATGATACTTGCGAGCGTTGCCTTGCCCACGCGGGCGTCGTAGTCCACCACGCGGCCGCCCTCGAACTTAATCCAAAAATCTTCGACCTTATTGCCGTGATGGATGAGCGGCATGGCCGAGTACACGATACCGTCGGCGCGCATGCGATCGGGCGAAGTGAAGACTTCCTCGGTGGGAATGTTGGGGAAGAAGGGGTGCCCATCGGGCGTCTTGCCCTTGCCGCCGGCCCACTCGTGACCTTTCGTCATGCCAATCGTCAGATCGGTTCCATTTGCCGCGGTGTAATGCAGGTAGTCGAAACGATTGTCGTTCAGGAAACGCAGGTTCTTTTCGAATGCGGCGTCATGGAGTTCCCAGTCGCTCTCCGGGTCCTGGCCATCGGCGCGCGCGGTGTGCAGAATCGCATTCCACAGCTTATAGATTGCAACCTCATCGGCGTCTCCCGGGAACACCTCGTGCGCCCATGCCACGACCGGAGCGCCGGCGATGCACCACGGATTGATGTTGTAATCCAGTCCACGGCGGAAAACTTTGCACTGCGTATTCCTCGCCTTGGATGCCGCGGCCGGCTTGGCTGGATCGATGCCCTTGAGGGCTGCAGGATCCGCACCCTCGATAAAGACAAAGCAGGCACCATCCTGGGCCAAGGAATCCAGCTGTATGCGCTTCCACTCGGGCGTCTGCTCAAAATAGCTTTTCTCGACATGCTCGTACGTGAGCCTCGTCACGGCATCATCGGCCCAAATGACCGTCACGTGGCCGGCGCCGGCAGCATAGGCCTCCGCGACCACCACGCGCGCAAACGGCGCGCACTCGACCGGAGACTGAACGACGACCTCCTGGCCGGGCTTGACGTTTACGCCCTTGCGGACGACCAGGCGCGCGTAGTTTTTAATCTTGGGCTCCAGGGCCTTCATGCCCTCCAGAGCCTCTTCGACCGTCAGGGCAGCTCGAATCATGTGCCACTCCATCTATCTATAGAACAGTAAAAAGGCGCGCCGCAAAAACGACGCGCCTTATATCTTAGCGATAAGTATGTATGCAAACGCTACTTCTTCTTGGAGTCCTTCTTGTCCTCCTCGGCAGCCGAACGCTCGATAAGAGCGTTGAGCTTGTTCTCGGACATGCCCTCGGCCTGCGCGCGGTACATGTTGCGCAGGGGACGAATACGAACGAAGTCGTAGATAAAGTCACCCAGAATGACGACGTAGGACAAAACAATACCGACCATCTGGACGGGGCTGGACACCATGCCAGCGGGAGCGAAGTACAGCGAGGCCCAAATTGCCACGACGAGCACCATGCCAATGGCGAGCACAATCCACCAGATGCGACGGCGCTTGGTGTAGTCCTCGTCCTGCTTGAGGAGGATATTCGACACCGTATAGATGCGGTCCTCCTTGGCGCGCTGCTTAGCCTTGCGGGCGCGCTTCTCCTCTTTAGAGAGGCCCTCGAGGCTCTCGCCCTTCTCGAGCTCTTTGCGGCGTGCCTTAGACGAAGCCGGCACGACGCGAACGGAGCTCGCTGCTTGGCGGGCGGGCTTAGCAGATGCGGCAGACTTGCGCGCAACCCCGGTAACTTCGTGGGATTGCGTGCGCTTGTTCGTGGCGCTACGGGTACTCACTTATGCGTTCTCCTTCATGCTTGTGAACTGGGAGCCCGTGATGATCTGGAAGGCCTCGCGATAGCGCTCGGACGTGCCATCGATGACCTCGGCGGGCAGGTGCGGGGTCTCCCCCGTCATATCCCAGTTGGCCTTGAGCCAATTGCGGACGAATTGCTTGTCGTAGCTAGGCTGGATCTTGCCCTCCTCGTAGCTGGCAGCAGGCCAGAAACGGCTGGAGTCGGGCGTGAGACACTCGTCGATCAGCGTGACCTTGCCATCAATAACACCAAACTCGAACTTGGTGTCGGCAATGATGATGCCACGGGTCGCGGCGTACTCGGCAGCGGCCTTGTAGATCTTGAGGGAAAGGTCACGAATCTGCGTGGCGATGTCCTCGCCCACGATCTCGCAGCAACGCTCGAACGAGATGTTCTCGTCGTGGTCACCGATCTCGGCCTTCGTGGACGGCGTGAACAGCGGCTCAGGAAGCTTGGAAGCCTCGGTCAGGCCCTCAGGCAGCTGGATGCCGCAGACGGTGCCGTTCTCGTCGTAGGTCTTCTTGCCCGAACCGGTCAGATAGCCGCGGACGATGCACTCGATAGGAATCGTCTGGGCCTTCTTAACCAGCATGGCGCGGCCAGCGAGGTAGTCACGATACTCAGCAAACTCCTCGGGGAAATCCGCCGGGTCGATGGAAACGAGATGGTTGGGGACGATGTCGGCAAACTTATCGAACCAGAATGCCGAGATGCGATTGAGCACCTCTCCCTTAAACGGAATCTCGTCGGGAAGAATGAAGTCGAACGCAGAAATGCGGTCGGTGGCGACCATCAGCAGGTTTTCACCGGCATCGTAAATATCACGAACCTTGCCACGGGAATCCGGACGACGCTCCATCGTTGTCACGTGAGTCACTCCTTACCTAAATACGACAGAAATGCGGGTTCTTTCCCGCATGTTTTCGCAAACTCGGAGCGGCAGGGACGCGGACCCTCCTTCACCGAATAGCGAAAAGCTAGTGCTCCATTGTAGTAGATGCCGCGTCCGCCGTGTGCTCGCGGGGCAGATGAATTGTAAAAGTCGTACCCTTTCCAAGCTCCGACTCCACGGATATGTAGCCATGGTGACGCTCGACGATCTGCTTGGTCACGGCGAGGCCGACGCCCAGGCCGCCAGCTTCGCGGGCGCGGCTGGCATCGGCGCGCCAAAACCGCCCGAAAATGCGCGACAGATCGTCCTTGGCAATACCGATGCCGGTATCAGAAACGGCAATGCTGACGTGCCTGCGGTCACTGAGCACCGACACCACGACCCAACCGCCCTCGGGGGTGTAGCGCATGGCGTTGCTCATGAGGTTGATAACACATTGCGTGATCATGTCGGGATCGGCCTCGACGACATCGTCGTGCCCTTGGGTTTCATCTGCAAAGCGAAGACGAAGGTCACGGTCGGCAAACAGACGCTCCTGGCCGTTCACAATCGATCGCACGAACGGAACCATGTCCACCGGTTCTAGATTGAGCGGAGCCGTGCTGTTTTCCATACGCGATAGGTCGAGCATCTGCTGCACCAGACGAGCCAGGCGACGCGTCTCGGAAGCAACGGTCTCCAAATGCTCATCGTCGGTGGGATACACGCCATCCTGCATGGCCTCGACCGTTGCGAGCATGGCCATAAGCGGCGTGCGAAGCTCGTGTGCAACGTCTGAGGTCAGGCGCTTCTCGTGTTTCATATCCTTCTCGAGCGAGGTGGCCATCTCATCGAAGGTCTCACCCAGCTGATCGATCTCGTCATCACCGCGCAGCCCCGTGCGAGCCGACAGGTCGCCGTCACGGATTTGCTTTGCGGTACTGGTGATGCGATGAATCGGTTTGGTGAGCATGCGCGACACGAGCGATCCGATAACGACCGAAATGCAGATTGCAACAACCGCGGCGAGGGCCATGGCGTTAAAGGTCTTCTCCCTAAACGCAGAGTCCGCCTTGGTGAGCAGAGCGTCGGAGCCGATGGCCCACAGCTTTACCTGTCCGACATGCTCGCCGGAAGACGTTACAATCTCGACGTTAGCAACGCTATCGGAGTCGGTTGGAGCAGACGAGACCGGGCTATGCGATGCCCTCTTGCCGCTCGTGTCGTCGGTCGTAGCCTGGTTTTCGCGTACATCGGCGGTGGCGCTTGCCGAGGGCCAGGAATCGTCATAAACGATCACGCCCTTTTTATTGACGACCTGCATACCCAGATCGTCGGAAACCAAACTCGACGTTGCGACCGTGCGCAGTTCTCCCGCGGTCCAAGAGCCGTTTTCCTCATATGAGGTTGCCAACTTCTCGGCAGCGGAATTTGCGATTTCGACGATATTGGAGCGTGTGTAATCCGAAAAGACCGTGCCCCACACAACAGAGACAACGCCCACCAGCACCAATACCGTCATGAGCGATGTCAGAGCAAAAGCAAGTGCCATGCGCGAGGGATAGCTCATCGTTGGCCGTGAATCGGAACGAGGCGTGTTCCAACTAGCCTTGGAACCCGCCTCGCTCTCCTGCTTGTGCTTTTGTCCGATTTCAAAGCGCGCAGGTGTCATATGTGATTTCCCTATTTCTCGTCCGACTTATCGGTCTTGGCCGGAGCCTCGAAGCGATAGCCGACACCATGGACGGTGTAGAGCCACTTGGGCTTCTTGGGATCATCGCCCAGCTTGGCGCGAAGATTCTTCACGTGGCTATCGATAGTGCGCTCATAGCCCTCAAAGTCATACCCGAGCACTTTCTCGACCAGCTCCATGCGGTTATACACACGGCCGGGATGGCGGGCAAGCGTGGTGAGCAGCTTGAACTCGGAAGCCGTCAGATCGACTTCCTTGCCCTCGACCAAGATCTTGTGGCCCGAGATATCGATGACCAGATCGCCGAAGTCGAGTACCTCGACGGCGGGCTCGTCGGCCTGATGGGCACGGCGGAACAGAGCGCGAACGCGGGCGACGAGCTCGCGCGGCGAGAACGGCTTAATCAGATAGTCGTCGGCGCCGAGCTCAAGACCGATAATACGGTCCTCGATCTCGCCCTTAGCCGTCAGCATGATAATGGGGACATCCGAGGTATCGCGAATGGTGCGGCAAACGCGCTCGCCGGGAATCTTGGGGAGCATAAGGTCGAGCACGACCAGGTCGAACTGATGCTTCTCGAACTCCTCGATCGCGGACTGGCCGTCGCCGACGCCCACAACCCAGTAGCCTTCGCGCTCGAGATAGGCAGCGACGGCGTCACGGATTGCCTTCTCATCCTCGACCAGCAGAATCTTTTTTGCATCTGAAGCCATAACACGGCCCCCCTGTCTCAATTAGCTAAGAACAAGCCCATTTTAACGCACCTGAGCCCGCCGGATGCCGCTATGACGCGGCAGCTCGGCGGGCGGTACTCACAATTACAACGCGTTTATTCCCCTGTTGGCGCCTTTTTAACCCCTCTAAGCTTAAAGAGAGAATAGGCGTGCAGTGACCGTCTCTGGTATACCCTGGCTGTTGCGCACCGTGGCGTACGTAAGGAATGAGTCCGATTTTCCCGCCGTAGCTGGATAATCGCCATACTCCAAAGCGCGGTCGGGCGACAGCAGCGAGCCATAGGTCTTGGCAGAGGTGTCGATCAGGAAATGCGACGCCTGTACCTTAACAAGGTATTTATTCTTCTTGCCAGCCGCACATGCGAGCGGCTCACGGGACAGGAAGAGATACGGCCCTCCCTCATTACCGATATACGTGCCCATGTTGCCCAGGCTGCCCACGCCACTATAGGCCGCCTCGATAGAAAACACGAAGGTATCGCCCATATATACGGCCTCGAAAGGCGAGACTGACGAGGGAAGGACTAGCTGGGCACGTTTGGTGTTGTTGCCGTCGGTCAAATCGATTGCCGTTATGCCGTAGTAGACGCCCTCGTCGTTGCGGACACGCGGCGAGATGGTCAAAATGCCGTCGCTCGCGCGCGGGGCCGATGCAAAGCGACCCGTCGATTTCCAAATTATCTCGGCCTTGGATTCATCAAGCGAGCGACGATAGCAAAACGAATCGCTACTCGTTTTATTGCCACCTGCCGAGGGCATTTTATACCAGATGACTGATGACCCGAACGCCGTAAACAGCGGCGGATCGTAGTCCTTGCCACCTCGATCGAGCTCAACCACGTCGCCAGAGAGCGAAGCGCCCGACAGATTTTGAGCGTAGAGCTTCCACGATGAATTGGCAAAGTTCATCTCAACCCACGCGAATACGCCGTCGCCGGCACGGACATCGTAGAATGCATATCCCGTGCCCTCGATAGGATCCTCGATTAATGTGGTAAGCGAGCCATCGCCCAGGTTGAGCACACCGAGTGTGTTGGCGTGCAGTGCCGATGCGGGCGCCATCATTGCCGCGGCGTAATCGCCGTCGCAGTAGTACAGCAGCGTACCCAGAGGCAGCGTCCACGACGCCGCCGGCTCAAGATCGATGTCGACTGCCTCGTACTCATCCGTAATCGAGATGATTTTGGAATCATCCTTGATAACCTGCGGCTCGCCGGCGGCATCATCGCTGGTACCCGTTTTTTTCGAGCATCCGGCAAGCACCGTGGCAGCGCCCGCAGCAACCCCACCGAGCACAAAGCCGCGACGCGATATTCCGTTCTTGATGTGATCGGCGATACCCATTAGGCGATCTCGGCGCGAGCGGCCTCGATAGCGCGTGTAAGCTGGTCGGCGCAGGAGGTCTTTTTCATACCGCAGGTATTACCGGCGAGAACCTCGATTACGCGATCGGCAGGAGCGCCCTCGACCAGCTTGGAGATAGCCTTGAGATTGCCGTCGCAGCCGCCGGTAAACTCAACGCCCATCACCTTGTTGCCGTCATCGGAAAGGTCAAGGTGAATATTGCGAGCACACACGCCCTGAGGCTTGTAATCAAACGAAATCATGCGATCCCCTCTCAGAATGTTATTCGAGACGACTATTATCCCCGTCTTTCCCTAAATGCAACGAGGCGCTTTGCCGGCAACACACATTACCAGCAAAGCGCCCTAAAAAGCTAACGTTATGCCCGAACCTACTCGAAGCTCAGCTGCTCCAGGCGATCGAAGACCGTGTCGATACGGGTGAGGAAGTCCCACGGATCAAAGATCTCGTCGAGTTTCTCCTGGCTGACGGTGCAGCGCGGATCGGCCTCGAGACGCTCCTTAAAGGTAGGGCCGGAGACACAATCCTGTACCTCGTGCCAGGTTGCCATGGCGTTCTCCTGCACAATGGCGTACGCGTCCTCGCGGGTGATGCCCGTGTCGACGAGGGCGAGCAGGACCTTGGAGGAGAAGATGAGGCCGCGTGTCTTGTTGAGGTTGGCCATCATGCGAGCGGGATACAGCTGCAGGCCGTCGATAACGCGGATGAGGCACTGGAACATGTGGTCGAGGGCGATGAAGCTGTCGGCCTGGGCGACGCGCTCGGCAGAGGAGTGCGAAATGTCGCGCTCGTGCCACAGGGCAACGTTGTCGAAGGCGACCTGGGCGTTGGACTTCACGACGCGCGACAGGCCGCAGACCTTCTCCATGGTGATGGGGTTGCGCTTGTGCGGCATGGCGGAGCTGCCCTTTTGGCCCTTGCGGAAGGGCTCCTCGGCCTCGAGCGTATCGGTCTTCTGCAGATTGCGAACCTCGGTAGCAATGCGCTCGCAGGTGGCCGCTGTAGTGGCAAGCACGCCAGCCAGGTAGGCGTGGTGATCGCGGCTGATGACCTGCGTGGACAGCGGATCGTGGACCAGGCCCAGGTGCTCGCAGACGTATTCCTCGACGAACGGCTCGATGGAGCTGTAGGTGCCGACGGCACCGGAGATGGCACCGAAGGCAACGTTCTTGCGAGCGTCCTCAAGACGATCGAGATCGCGCTTGAGCTCCCATGCCCAAGAGCCAAACTTCACACCGAAGGTCATCGGCTCGGCATGGATGCCGTGGGTGCGGCCGGCGCAGAGCGTGTTGCGCTCCTCAAAGGCGCGACGCTTGCAGATCTCGCCGAGTTTTTTGACGTCCTCGATGATCAGGTCGCAGGCCTGGGTGAGCTGGTAGCACAGGGCCGTGTCGCCCAGATCGGAGCTGGTCATGCCATAGTGAACCCAGCGGCTGGGCTTGGGGTCGCCCTCGGGAACATCGGCATCGATGTACTCCTTCATGTTGGTCAGGAAGGCAATGACGTCGTGGCGCGTGACTTCCTCGATCTCATCGACCTTCGCCTTCTCAAAGTTGGCATGGTCGCGGATCCACTGGGCCTCGTCTTTGGAAATACCGATCTTGCCGAGCTCCGCCTGGGCCTCGCAGGCCAAGACCTCGATCTCCTGCCAAATGGCGTACTTGTTCTCGAGGGAGAAGATGTGTCCCATCTCCGGGCGGGTATAGCGATCGATCATAGCGGCTCCTTTTTGGTTATTGGCACGTTGGTCGTAACCCATCCATTGTACCGTGCGCAGGTGCAAGTATGGGCAGCAGGCATTAACCTAACATTTTGGAATTGGAGCGAGCAACGGGACGTCCGCGTATTTGCTTCGCAAATCCGCACCGGCTTCAGTGGCATACCGAGATCCGGGGAAGTGTGGGAGCAAAGCGGGCTGAATCTACCATTCCCGAAATCTTCCTTGCTCCATGGAGCGGGCAACGGGACGTCTGCGTATTTGCTTCGCAAATACGCACCGGCTGCGGTCGCCTATCGGCGACCTTGCCTGCTCGCTATAAACGCTTCGCGTTTATTTAACGCTCGCACCCTGTCGGGTTCGAGTCCCGGCACTTTATTGAAAAAGGCACGGTAACGAAACGTTACCGTGCCTGAAATTCGAATGGAGCGGGCAACGGGACTCGAACCCGCGAGTGTCAGCTTGGGAAGCTGATGCCTTACCACTTGGCGATGCCCGCATATGTGGGGGATAGTATAACGCGGTTGTCTTGTTCGATACAAGGGTGTCGATGCTTGTTTTAGCTGTGGAGAATCGTTTGAAAACCGCGCCAATTGTGGAGATGAGGACCTTTGTCTTTCTTTTCTTACCATCTTCTACCTGCACTTTTATCTGATTGTTGTATTTGAGCTCGATTTGTCAGAAATCGGGCAAGCTTTTGGTCAGGCTCCGGTACTTACCCGCATGAACCTCGGGGGTAGCCTCATCCTACGCGTCGCAGCCTCCCCGTGCGGCGCACGAGGGATAAGGAGCAGTCATGTCCAACGCACCCACGCACTCTGTCCACAGCGCAATCGCAACAGGTCCGCTGCTCCTGCTCCTCTTCCTGCTTTTCGGCTGCCTGGCACCGGGAGCCGCATTTGCCGTCGATGGCTACGACCAGCTCGGCTTCCGCACTATTAGCGATGATTGTGGACCCTTCCTCATCGGCAAGTATGAAGCTCAAGACGCCTCGATTGCCTACTGCATGAACCAGGAGCGCCCCGGCCCCACCAAGCCGGGCGGCCCATGGCTCAACTTTGATCAAGGCTGGGTGTGGCTCGACGACGAGTTCGCGGCAATCGTTTGTCACGGATATCCTACCGCCACGTCGTTTGGCGGTTACCATCTTTCACCCGATCGCGCCCGCGCCGCAACCCAGCTTGCCGTATGGATGCTCAACGGCACTACCCATGTCGACGGTACCTATTCCTACACGACCGCTCAGGGCAAAACCAAGAGTGGGCACTTTACCGCCGACAATGAAGTCGTGGCGGCTGCGCGGTGGCTCCACGACAGCGCAAAATCAGGAAGCATCAAAGCCGCTCCGCACCGCGCGCGGCGCTATCTAGGAGCCGTATCGGGCGGCAGCAAACGTCAAGACATGCTCTATGTACTGCCGGCGGTCTCTGTTTCCTTCCAAAAGCAGTCTGCAAACGCTGCCATTACCAGCGGAAACAATACTTATCAGTTTGACGGGGCAACATTCGATGTTTTTGAGAGCGCCAGCGGCGCGCGTGTCGACACCGTCCAGATGGACAGCAACGGTCGAGCGCAAGCAACACTTCTGCCCAACACGGCATACTACCTAGTTGAAACGAAGGCGCCGGCCGGCTATGTCCCCCGTCGTGATCGCATCGCCTTTACCACGGGGAATGACGGTGGACAGGTCGCCATTGATGAACAGCCCGGCACCATCAACCTGCGTATCGTAAAACTCGATGCCGCGACGAATGCCGGCCCCCAGGTGGGATCTTCACTCGCAGGAGCAGAGTTCACGTGTGTGTCGCAATCAACCCCTGGATGGGCGCAAATCCTCACGACCGACGAAAGCGGTCGGGCCACCCTCGCCGATGTCCCCTTAGGAACCTTTACCATCTACGAATCAAAAGCCCCCGAGGGCTACCTGCCATCCAACGACAGCTGGACCTATACCGTTGGAGCCGACCAGCTCGGCGATTCAGGCGTGGTCGAGATCGAATCTCGCATTTCCGATATCCCCATTGCGTTTAACCTTGAGATTTCCAAATTCAAGGATTACGGCAATAGCGATCAATCCGGCCTGGAGCAGCCGGCGGGTGGTGTTGTCTTTGAGGTTGTCAGCAACAGCTCTCAGCAGGTTGTTGGCACACTGACCACAAACGTCTATGGCTTTGCCTCCACCAAAGATCAGCCCGAAGCATGGTTCGGCGCAGGCAAGCGACCCGCCGGTGTCCACGGAGCCGTCCCATACGACCGTGCCGGCTACACGGTTCGCGAGGTTCCGGAAACCGTCCCCGAGGGTTTTAAACGTGCAGGGGAATGGACCGTCGGGGCCAATCAGATTTCCAACGGCGCCGAGCTTCAATATATCGTGGACAACCACGCTCTGTCGACGCATCTCCAGATTGTAAAACGCGATGCCCAAACAGGCGCTTCTGTTCCACTAGCCGGATTCACCTTCCAACTCCTAGACAGCAATCACGAATCTGTCTCACAAACTTGCTGGTATCCAACACATAACGTAATGGACACCTTTACGACTGACGCGACCGGGACCGTCACACTGCCCGAATCGCTCGTGCCGGGCACCTATTATGTACGCGAAACCTCGGCCAAAGAGCCCTATCTTGTCGGCGAGGAGATCGAGGTAAACATACCCGCCGACATGAACCTAACGCCCGTTGCAATCGCCTCGTATTATGACCACGCCGCGACCGGAAACATCAGGATCGTTAAAACCGATGCCATAGACGGCAGCAGCCTCGCGGGCGCCGTCTTTGAGATCCGTGCCTCGGGTGATATCGTGCGCCCCGACGGTAGCATTGCCGCGCTCGACGGTGAGACTGTCGCTACCGTCACGACGGATGAAACTGGAGAAGCACGCGCGGACAACCTCCCGCTGGGATCTGGCACCGCACGCTACGAGGTTGTCGAGACTCAAGCGCCGGCAGGCTTCTTGCTCGATCGGACAACCCATATTGTCGACCTTACTTATGCCGACCAGAAAACACCCGTTGTAGAAGCACGGCTTAACGTATCCGACGATTACACCAAGGTTGATATCTCCAAGGTCGATGCAAGCGGTGAGCAGGAAGTGGAAGGCGCACAGCTCACCTTATATGGTCCCGATAAAACCGAAATAGACTCCTGGACCTCATCCGACAAGCCACACCGCGTCGAACATCTTGCACCCGGCACCTACTCGTTGCGCGAAATGATGTCTCCGCGGACCTATGACCTTGCCGAGGAAATAACGTTTGAAATAAAGGATACGGGAGAAGTCCAATCCGTCGCGATGAAGGATGCGCCCATCGAGATCAAGGGACAGGTCGACAAGCGTCAGGAACTTGTCCAACCTATCGAAAAGGGCCTGTTGGCTAACGGCGATGGTAAAAACCGCGCCACGACGCAAACCAATAGTGATGGGCTTTTCTCCTATACCATCGATGCTCGAAACGATTCCGCTACTTGGGTTGATGAGTTTACGATTACCGATGATCTTGAGTGCGCCAAAGACGGCACGGCGAGATTCATCTCAATCGAAACCCCCGTCGCCATCGGCGACCTCAACGGTCTGTGCAACGTATGGTATCGCACGACGCCGTTGGACTCGACAGACGTCGATGAGCCGGCAAACGCGACACTTGACGATGGGCACGAAAATCCTTGGCTTGAGTCCGACGAAGTAAAAGAGAGCCTTGGTGAGGACTGTCGCCTCGTCGATTACGACGGTTGGCACCTCTGGAAGGCGGATATCTCGACCACGGAATCCACCACACTCGAGGCGGAAGAGCTCGACCTTGCATCCAATACCGTCGTAACGGGCATTCGAATTGAATACGGTGCGGTAGCCGCCGACTTTACGACTCGAAGCGATGCGGATTCTTGGACCCGCGATGATCTCAAAGATGAGCACGACGACCTTGACGATGCCAAAGCAATCCTTGGTGCAGACGCTCGGGGCGCAGTCGTGCACATGCAGGCAACATCGGCTTATACGCCCCAAACCGCACTCACCAACAGCGCACGCGTCGATCTTTGTCGCAACGGCGGCGGCGATAAACTTGAGTCACATGACGAGGACTGTGTCATTCAACGCTGTACCCTACCGCAGGACCTACCGGCAACAGGACCAGTTCCCATCGCCGCTTGCATCACCGCGCTCCTGACCTCGGGTGCCGCAGCCCTATGGTTCGCTCGCCTTAGGTCGATCCCAAAGAACCGCTAGCGCGATGAAAAAGCGGGCGAGCCAGTCCCCTGGCTCGCCCGCTTTCAATCATTTAAATCGCCGTATCTACTCTGCAGACGAAGATCCACCATCAACGATTGCTTGCTCGGACTCAGGAATCCCATCGGCACCCGTGCTCTGTTCTTGCTCCACCTCTTCGCTGATTGCGGAGGCGGGGGTCGAGCCCTTCGCACCCACGATGTAGGCGGCCCCAAATCCTAACGCAATGGCAATCAAGGTCAAAATCACGTAGACAGGCCAATGGCGCTTAATATACGAAAACACGTTGACTCCTTAGAGCTCCGCCTACGAACGGCGGATAACCTCGGTAACGACCTCGGATACCGTGGCAATGTTCGTCGGGTTGACATTGTGGGGCAGGTCGTCCTCGGTACGAGCGCAAGCCAGACGTGTGCCGTCCACACCGGCGATGGTGAGGGCTCGGCGGCTCGCCTCGAGCGCGGCGTAGGCATCGGTCTTGGCATAGGGCATCTCGAGCGCGCCACAATCGACATGGAACGACTTGCAGACCTTGCTGACCAGGTTCATGATGCGGCGATCGCCCTTGAGCAGCTGTTGTTCGCCCTCGACCGTCACAACCGAAAGCCTACCGGCGCCGACGGATTCAAGATTGATAAAGAATACGCCGCGGAGCTTATCGCGATGCGAAGCCAAGAAGGCCTTCATGCCGGCGCCATCACAATCCGAGGCGCCCGTTGCCACAAACCAGATATCGTGACCGAGCAGCTCATCATCGCCCATAGAGGCGACAGCCGAGAGCATGTCTTCGGAAGAAGCGCCATCGGAAGACGTAGCGCCACCCTTCCAGCCATCGTTATCGTCCTCGAAGTTATCCCACGAACCGATACCGCGACCGGACTTCTTGGCATCGTAATCGTCTTCGACGCCCAGCCAGTCACTCATGCTGTCCTGCTCGTTTTTCTTTTTACGGCCGAACAGACCACCCAGGCCGCGCTTACGAGACTTGGGTGCCGCCGGGGCGGGAGCCGAAATGGTCTCGATCGGCTGCGCGCCCGACGCAACGGGCATAGGAGGCGCAACGGGTGCCGATGTGGGTTCGGGACCTTGGGCGGTAGCAAAGGGGTCGTTGACCTGTGCGGAGGGATCGGGAAGGTCGAACAGCGACGTGCGAGACGCAACGTTTGCCTGCTTCATAGACGGCAGCGACGGATCGGGGACCGAAGCCAGCGGAGACGAGGAGGGTGCAGGCGACGGTGCCGACGCCGGATCGGGAACATTCATCTGCGGACGCGGCGATGCCTGGGAGGAAATCTGGGCCATAAGGGAATCGACCGTTTCGTCCTGGGTGGGAGCGACATTGGCAACCGTGGCACCGGAACCACTCGGGGTCGGCATGGTGAAAATCTGCGTGGAATAAGGCCTCGACTCATCCGTCTCGGGAGTCTCGGAAACCGCAGGCACTTCCTCCTGCTCGACCTCGGTCGAATCACCTTGATCGGCTGCCGCGTATTGCTCTTCGTCAGAGTTGGCCTCGACGGACTCGTCCTCGGCAGCATCCTGAATTTCGGCAGCATCAATGGGCTCGTCATCGTCCACCGCGTCGCCCTGTTCATCGGAAATAGGAAGGGGCTCAGCAATCGCGGTGCCCTGCTTTTCAAACGTTATCGTGGAATCGAACTTCGCGGCATCAAACGACATGGTGCTATCGACGTGCTGCTGAGCCTCGAAAGACGTTGTTGCCTCAACAACATCCGCGGACGTCGATTGCTGGGACTCAAAGGACGTTGTAGCTTCGGCGGCGTCGACGGGCACGGACTGCACAGCCTCGTTCTGCTCGAACTCTTGCGCCGCGAGCTCACGTGCCGCCTCGGCTGCCTGCTGCTGAGCGATAGCCTCCTGCTCGGCAACCTCGCGTGCGGCAGCGCGCTTCTCCTCGAAGTCGTCGACAAATTTCTTGCCCTTTGCAAGTGCACCCTTAAAGAAGTTGGAAGCGCTGGCGCCAATCGACGAGAACGCGGATGCAATGTCGGCATGGGGCGTTGCCGCGGGAATCTCGGCCGAGAAATCAGTATCGCTCTCGTAAGACACGCGCCTCGGCTGTTCAACGTAATCGTCGTCAGACTCGTCCGCAACGTCTTGTGCCGGCGCGGCGGGAGCCAAAATGTCCAGTCCTGCCGCGGGATCGATCGCGGACACCGCCTCGGGCTCGGCAACGACAGCGGCAACCGCGGCAGACTCATCATCCACGGTGACAGCGGGCGCAGGCGCAGTCACGACGGGGGCAGGCTCGGGCTCAAACGTCGGCTCCTCGCCCTCCTCGTAATCGAGCGTGCAGGACTCGGGAAGCATTCCGAGCGCACGGATGGCATCCGAACCAAAGCGGATGTTGCCGGCGGCATTGCGATAGAGCTTGGGCTCGGGCTCGGCCGCGACAGGCTCCTCCACCGGCTCGGCAGCGGAAACCTCGTCATTGAACTCTTCAGCCTGGGCAGCCTGGTTCTGATCCTCGGGCACGATGGCGCCGATCAGCGTCTCGTCGGCAGACGCACCCTCAAAGCCCTCGATCTGCTCGTCGAAAGCCTCACCCTGTTCGGGCTCGGTCTGAGCGTCGGGAGCAATCGGCTGACCGAATTCGTCCTCGGCGTAGGTAGGCTCTTCATACTCGATGGTGTTGCCGTAGTCGTTTTGCTGCTGGGCCGCGGCATATTCCGCCGCTGCGCGCGCCATTTCCTCGGCACGACGCTTCTGCTCCCCAAAATAGGTATCGAACGGAACATCGTCGGGAAACTCGTTTTCGCCCTGGAAGGGAGCAACGTTGTCCATAACGCCGAGCATAGCGGCGACAGAAGACTTGTTGCACACCGCGCCGGACGTATAGGGAAGAATGTGGCGGTTAGAGATGATGTTTGCCGCGTTGGCGAGCGCAACGAGGGAAGCGATGATCGCGACAATCCACAGCAGAACCTTGAGCGCGCCGGGGAGCGGCAGGATACGCAGGATGGCAACGGCAGCAGGGGCAAC
Organism: uncultured Collinsella sp.; assembly: GCA_902470905.1. Classification (GTDB taxonomy): domain Bacteria; phylum Actinomycetota; class Coriobacteriia; order Coriobacteriales; family Coriobacteriaceae; genus Collinsella. The sequence continues at coordinate 16,216 of CABRIC010000003.1, forward strand.
CGTGGCAACGGGCAACAGCTTGGCGATGAGCGCACGATACGAAGCATAGGGCTCGCGGGCGAGCAGCTCAGCACGGGGAGAGTCGTAGTGTGCGACAACGACCACCGGGCGGTTACGCGGGGACGCGAGCGGGCCCGAGGCCTTGTGGTAGGCGATGACATTTTGGCTCACGCCCGTCTTGCCCAGGCGCGAAACCACGGGGTGGCCCGTGCGTTCGAGCACGTAAAGAACGGCGCCGACAATGGCCAGTAAGGTGCCGACCAAGCCGATACCGCCGCCGATGCCCATCAGCAGGGCGCCGGCAAACGCAAGAATACCGGTAACGGCAAATGCCAACCTACTGGGCGCCGGGGCATTGAACTCCTGAACCTCGGGGTCAAAGCCGTGGTTGCGGAAGATCTGAGCGATATCCTCGGCAGCCAAGCGCTCTTCTTCGCTGCATGCCGGCGTAATGCCGGTGTTCTGCAGCAGGTGGTTAATATAGTTCTGGGTGTTCGCCATGTGCGCTCCACATCCATAATCCGACAAATAGGCCCAATGCATGCACATTAGAACCGTATATAGTCGAAAGTATACCCCGAGCGAGCGCAAACGACCGAATTCGGGCCATCTTAACGCCCCGAGCGGACAAGGATATAGCCTAATCTCCATATCGGACTAAAATCATGGCAGCAAACCACCTTCTCATGCGAGGACTCTATGACGGCAAGCGACACGACCGAGACAATTAAAAAGGGAAATTCTGAGCCCAGTTTCGATAAAACGGCTCAGCGCATCCTCAATCTTTTCTTTGTGCTCAATAGCTCCCCCGAACCGCTGACGACCGAGCAGATCGTCTTGGATTCCGACCTGGGATATGGCTCGGGCAACATCGACTCGGATAAGCGCAAGTTTCGACGCGATCGTGACAAACTGCTCGAGCGCGGCATCTTAATCAAGGAGGTTCGCCCCGCCGGCGCGCAGGAAACCGAGGAAAGCTCATGGACAATCGACCGCGAGCACACCTTTGCAGCAGGCGGCCTCATCACCGCAGACGACGCCGATATCCTGCTCAACGCCATCGACCAGACACTAGCGGCCGGCTCATCCACTTTTGCCGCACCGCTTGCCGATATTCGCTCCAAGATTGCCTATCTCACCGGTAGGACGACGGTGGACGAAGCACCGATCCGCCGCTCTCCCACCGTCGATGCGGTATGGAGCGCCTTTGCCGAGCGATGCGCGCTGCGATTTTTATATCAGAACGGACGCGGTGAGCAGAAAGAACGTACCGTCTGCGTCTACGGCATGTTCGAGCGCGAGGGCGTGGCGTACTTCTGCGGCCTCGACAACGTCACCGGCGACATCAGGACATTCCGCTGCGACCGTATCGTACGCGCTTGGCGTCCTTCGAAGGCCTACGTCATCCCCGCGGACTTCAATCTCAACGACTATCTGTTCTTTGAATTCGATTTTGCCGACCGACCGCCCGTTGCAGCCACGTTCTCGTTCGCCCCTCAGACGCAGATCGATATGATCAACGGCCTCACGCGCGGGCGAGGTGAGCTCGCACACACCGATGTGGGATGGACCTGGACCGTTGACGTGCGCGATCTTGAAGCCGCCGCCTCATTTTGCATGGCCCACGCCATGGACGGCATGAGGCCCATGGCCCCCAAATCGCTCAAGCAGGCGTGGAACCACCTCATCGAAAGGACGGTGCACGAGTATGCCCGTGCGTAAACTCACCAGCGAGCAGAGACTCTCGCGCGCCATCGACATCATGGAAGCCCTCTACGCCGCCGGCGAGAGCGGCATGACACGAACCGAGATTTGCAGTCGCTTTGACATCACGGGGGTATCGCTCGACGAGATTCTCGAGATCGTCTCGACGCTCGCGGACCGAGAATCGGGCGCGCGCATCATCTGCGAATGCCGCGGCGAGCGTGTGGTCCTCACCGGTGACGCCGGGCGTGTGCTACCGTTGCGCCTGAGTGCCGCCGAGGGCGCTGTGCTCAACCATGAACTTGAATCGTTGGGGATCGAGCCGCAGACGGCAGCTCGGATTCGACATGCCCTTCTACCCGAAGAGCTTGGCTATAACCAGCGCGTCTTTGACACCGTCAACCACGGATCGCACTGGCAGCAGCTGAGCTGCGCCATTCAGGACGGCGTTCGCTGCCGCATCTCGTATCGCTCGATGGACGATGCACGGCCACGCGAGCGTCTGGTCGACCCCTTGCGCATTACGGCAAACGGCGACCAAACATACCTGATTGCCTGGGACATCGCAGTCGATGAGCAGCGCACCTATCGCATGGATAAAATCGAGGGACTCGCCTTGACGGAAGACTCCGTCGTGCCTCACGCACCGGACGTCGCATCCCTCCACGATTCCCTTGCCCGGACGCAGCGTAGTGCAAAGCTCTTGATGCCATTCGATATGGCGGAGCATCTGGACTGGGCCGGCATCACCCTAATCGAGCGCAGCGGAGCAGACATGGCAACGGTAACCGTGCATTACGGCTCCGAGCGTTGGCTACTGAGCCAGATAATTGCAGCGGGCGGAGCCATCCGCATCTTGGATGACCCCGCCCTGTCAAAGCGTCTGTGCGATATGGCAAAAACCCTCGTCTGTCCGCTTTAGCGCCGCCGCTCGTGGCGTGCGCGCCACAGTTGCAGATAGTGCCCGATCTGCGCCGATTCGATGCGCTGGTAGGAGCTCGTGGGCAGCGACGTTAAGAACTTCTTTCCGTAGCCCTTCGTCACCAGGCGCGGGTCGGCCAGAATCAGCACGCCGCAATCGGTCGACGAGCGGATAAGGCGGCCGGCCGCCTGCTTGACCTCGAGCACCGCCTCGGGCAGCGAATAGCGCGCCCAAGCGCGGTCTTCGCGCAGGTTGCGCTCGCACGAGAGCGGGTCCGTGGGGCTCGAGAACGGCAGCTTGGGAATGATGACGCAACGCAGCGTCTCGCCGCTGGCGTCGAATCCCTCCCAAAAGGCCTTAAGAGCAAAAAGCGACGAGGTCGGCTCGTTGATAAACCGGTCGCGCAGGCGACGAGGAGATGAGTTGCGCTGCTGGCAGTTGAGCTCCAGACCCGCACGGGCCATCTTGGGCTCAACGCGGGCGTACAGGTCTTCCATGTCGCGCCGATTGGTGAACAGTGTGAGCACCGATCCGCCCATGGCAAGATGGGCGTCGACCAGCACGCGCTCGAGCGCCGTAAGATAGCTCTCACGATCGCGCGGATCGGGGATATCGCCCGCAACGACTACAGCCATGTTCGAATCGAAGTCGTAGCTCGAGTCCAAATGCAACGATGAGGATGTTGAAGCACCGATGCGATCGAGGCCGACCGCGTGGTTAAAGTGTTCAAAGCTTTTGGACACCGTCATGGTCGCCGAGGCAAAGATAGCCGTGTGAACCTCGGGCAGCCACTCGGTTGCCAAGGCCTCGCCAATGTCGATGCGCTCTGCGGTCATTGACTCTCCGCCGGCGCGCAACCTGCGATTGACCTGCAGCGAATACACGTAGTGTTCATCGGTGCCATCAATGATGAGTTTGAGGTTCTCGGCCAGCTCGTGCAGGCGGCGCGAGATATCGCCCAAGTCGACAACAACCTCGGGCTTGTCGGCGGCGACGGCTTGCACCAGCGCGTCGACGCTCTTGTCAGCTTGTTCCAATGCGTCGATGGCAGCGTAGGCCGACGGTAAGAAATCATGCCAGTCGTCAGATTCGCGCAGCTCGGGGCCAATCCATAGATTGGCATTGTCATAACCCCCACGGGCACGGCGGCCGAGCTCGCGAACGCCATCGAACACGTCGGCGATTGCCATGCTCGCGCGCGCAACCGTCGACGTCGCCTTGGCAGTAAGGCCCAGATAGAGCGTAGAGCCCTCGGAGGTTGCCAAATCACGGGAAACCTGGCTTAGCGCGCCGGTGCTCGAGCCGCCCAGGCGCTCAAACAGAACGCGTGACTCGTCCGCCGACACCACGCGCGCCCACTGGCGGCGCGCCTCGCGCTCGATGGAATGGGCCTCGTCGATTACCCAATGACGAATCGGAGGTAAAATCCTGCCCTCGGCCGCGACATTGCGGAACAGCAGGGAATGGTTGGTGACCACCACGTCGGCATGCGCCGCACGACGGCGAGCGCCGTGGACCAAGCATTTATCAGGGAAAAACGGGCAGAGGCGACGAGCACACTCGCGCGAGGCCGTTGTAAAGTCGGGGCGGTTGACGCTGCGCCACCGAATGCCAAGTGAGTCGAGGTCGCCATCGGCTGATTGGCAGACGTACGCCATAATGACCGCGACCGCCGTGAGCGTGTCCGCCGGATCGCGCTTGGTGGTAATCTCGACCTGGCTTCGGCTCATGCGCTCAAGCTTGCGCAGGCACGGATAGTGGTCATACCCCTTGAGAGCGCAAAATGACAGACCACCGTCCAGTTGCTCGGCAAGTTTTGGCAGCTCATGGTACATGAGCTGGTCGGCAAGATTGTTCGATTTGGTCGCAATACCAACCGTGATGTTGTTACGGCGCGCTGCCTCGGCAAAAGGTACCAGATAGGCCATCGATTTGCCGACACCTGTGCCCGCCTCAATTACACGATGAGTGCCCGTGACCAGCGCATCGCGGACCTCGAGCGCCATCGCGATCTGCTCATCACGCGGCTCGTAGGTGGGGTACATGCGATTGACCAGGCCGCCTGGCGCATAGTCTGCCTCGATCTCCTCACGACTCGGCATCTTGAGGACCGGCAGTTCGTCGGCGTCCACCCGATCGTCGGCACGATCGGCCTTGAGAACGTCAGCACGAGCGGCGCTGAGAGAGAAAATAGAACCAGGGTTCTGCCCTGCCAAGAACGAGAAGATAGGACGATAGGACCAAGGCACATCCGGATGCATGTCGGCTAGGCGCGCCATGAGGCCCTGGGGCAAGTCGGTGAGCGCCACGAGCAACACGCGCCATACGCCACACAGGGCGTCGACGTCGGCATTGGCACGGTGTGATACCGAGTCACAGCCAAACAGATCAGCCATAAAAGACAGCTTGTGCGAGGCCAGGCGCGGAAGCGCGATGCGCGACAGCGCCAGCGAATCGATCCAGATATCGCTCACGTTGACGCCGCCTTTGACCGACTCGATAAACGAGCGGTCGAACGTGGCGTTATGTGCGATTACCGGGCAACCACCGACAAAATCGGCGAGAGCGGCGACGGCCTCAACGGCCGACGGGGCATCTGCCACATCGGCATTTGTAATGCTCGTGAGCTCGGTAATCTCGGCGGGAATTAGCTGCTTGGGATGCACGAAGGTATCGAAGCGGTCGACGATCTCGCGGCCCGAAAGACGAGCCGCCGAGATCTCGATCAGCTCATTGTCCTGCACCGAAAGACCTGTGGTCTCGGTATCGAGGACAATCACATCTTCCTCGATAAGGCCAAAGGACTGCGTTTTGGCGCGTTCGGCTAGCGTGGCATAGGAGTCGATGACAAACTGCGGCGTTCCTGACGAAACCGCGTCCTCGATTAGCATGCAATGCCCGCTCGACGAAGGCCCATACGGATCAGGCTGTCACAGACCTGCGGGAACGTCATGTCGTCGGTATGGCGGATCTCATCCGGATACAGCGACGTATCGGTCATGCCGGGAATGGTATTGGTCTCGAGGATAACGGGGCCGTCCTCGCTCACGATAAAATCGCTGCGCGAGATGCCCAGGCAACCGAGCGCCTTGTGAGCGGCACAGGCAAGCTCCTGGGCACGAGCGTAGTTCTCGGGTGAAATCTGCGCCGGAATGCGATGGATGTCCGTAGGGTCGACATATTTCACGTCCAGATCGTAGAACTCGCAGTCCTCGGGCTTGCGAATCTCGACAATCGGCAGGGCGCGCACGTCATCTTCACCGTATACACCGACGGTGATCTCGGTACCCTCGATGCACTTCTCGACCAGCACTTTGTCGCCGTACTCAAACGCCTTGGCGATTGCCGCGGGCAGCTCGGAGGGCTCATGGACCAGGGAAATGCCATAGCTGGAACCGTTGACGGCCGGCTTCACAAAGCAGCGCTCGCCACAAACCTCGACGATATGATCGATATCGACTTCATCGCCCACCTCGAGCGCAAGGCCGGGGGCAATGGGAATGCCCGCCTTGGCGTACAGGAGCTTAGAGACCTCCTTGTCGGCACCGCAGGCGCTGGCAAGCACGCCCGAGGCCGTGTAGGGGATACCCAGGGTCTCCATGGCGCCCTGCATGGCGCCATCCTCGCCGCCGGCACCGTGCATGGCGATAAACGCCACGTCAAAGCCGCCGGTCGCCATGGTTACCATAAAATCATCAGCGGCCGTGTCGAGCAGCTCCACCGAAGTATAGCCGGCCTCCTTCAAGGCAACCACGACGTTCTTTCCCGAATTGAGCGAGATCTCGCGCTCAGCGGAATGACCGCCCGCCAAGACCGCTACGTGCATGTTCTCTAGGCTTTTACCCGGCATGGGCAGACTCCTCCTCTATAATTTCTGCAGCTGATACCATATTGTAGCGATACCCTCTACGTTTCCCCAAAATCGAAAGGCTTCCATGAATCCCAGGACTAAATCTCAGGACATTCGCGACTTGAGCCAAAACGATATTCGCGAGCTCGTGGCCGAACTTGGCCAACCCGCCTTCCGCGCGAAGCAGCTCATCGAATGGGTCTTCGAGAAGAACGTTTGTTCGTTTGACGATATGACCAACCTTCCCAAGGCTTTCCGCGAGCAGCTTAAAGAGGCTTTTGCCTTTGACACGCCGACTGAACTAACCAAGCAGGTTTCCAAAGATGGCTCTCGCAAGTATCTGCTCGAGTACCACGACGGCGTTTCCGTCGAGACTGTCGGTATGCCCCGCCGTAACAAGCTTTCCGTCTGCGTTTCCACCCAGGCTGGCTGTGGCATGGGCTGCGCCTTTTGCGCTACCGGTCTCAACGGCCTCAAGCGCTCTCTGACCGCTCAAGAGATCGTCGACCAGGTACTTCATGTATCCAACGACTTTGGCGAGCGCGTCACGAGCGTTGTCTTCATGGGCCAGGGCGAGCCGTTTGCCAACTACGACGAGGTTCTCAAGGCGTTGCGAATCCTCAACGACCCCGATGGCATCGGTATCGGTGCTCGTCACCTCACCGTCTCTACCAGCGGCGTTATTCCCGGTATTCGCAAATTTGCCGACATCCCTGAACAGTTCACGCTTGCCGTTTCCCTGCATTCCGCCATCCAGTCGACACGCAATAAGCTTATGCCCGGTGTTAAGAAGTACACGCTACTTCGCCTTCACGAGGCGCTTCAATTCTACACCGAGAAGACTGGCCGCCGCCCGACCTATGAGTATGCCATGATCGAAGGCGTCAACGATACGAATCCCGAGATGCAGGCGCTCTGCGACTTCTGCGAGGGAACGCTGTGCCACGTTAACCTCATTCAGCTTAACGACATCGAGGGTAGCCCGCTCAAGCCGTCGCCAATTCATAAGGTTGAGGATCTTCAGCGTCGTCTTGAGTCCCGTGGCATCGAGACCACGATTCGTAACTCCCGTGGTAACGATATTGACGCCGCTTGCGGACAGCTGAAGCAGCGCTTCAAAGTTCAGAAGAACGCATAGGGGAGTCGCATCCCAAAACGTTTCATGTGAAACATCGAACGACCCCGGTTACAGAATATGCAACCGGGGTCGTTTTATTTATTAACCTTAATTTTGAATCAGCTGCTACCTGTCCCATTTTTTACGGCCAAAATAAGGGGTCCTTGTCTCGTGAATCAGACAAGGACCCCTCAAAATATGCTAAGTAATTGTTAGGTACCTAATAGCCTACATTTTCCCATTGGTTGCTAACCCAACCTTGATTAATCTTGGGATTCTTCGTTACCTGAGCCGTACGCATGGCAACATCTTCTGTCATAACATCCATTTTCTTCTTGGATGTATCGACAATATCTTGCGCACTACGAAGCAAACGACCTCGAAGTTCATCGTCTGTCGTGATCTTATAGCCAGCAAAGGCACCAGCCGCGACAGTCGTCGCCAATGCAATCGCAGTTAAAATCCTATTCCTCATCTTGGCCTCCTTGATCAAACTGAATCATTTCGCCAAGAATACGAGAGAGCTCTTCCTCGTCTTTAAACTCAATCTCAATCTTATTCTTTCCACGCGAGCTCTTCACACGCACGTTGGTATTAAAAACCTGACGAAGCACGCGGGCAGCTTTTTTAAAAGACTGAGGCGTTGCAGGCCTCGGCGTCTTTGGTGTCTCTCCGGCAGAAAACAACGGAGCAAGATTTTCTGTCGCTCTTACGGAAAGGCCCTCTGCAACAACCTTCTCTGCAAGTCGAATTCGAGCGTCCTCATAGGGAACTGCAAGAATCGCACGTGCATGACCAGCAGTAAGTTTGCCCTCAAAAATCATCTGCTGAACAACTTCAGGGAGATCGAGAAGGCGCAGCGAGTTTGTAATTGCAGAGCGTGACTTGCTTACCGCCCTCGACAATGCCTCCTGGGTCATACCGCTGGCATCGATAAGCTGGCGATAGCCCTTAGCCTCTTCGACGGGATTCAGATCAGAACGCTGAAGGTTTTCGATCAGAGCAAGAGCCAGCATCTCTTCATCATTAACATCTTTAATGATGACAGGCAGCTCCTCAAGACCAGCAAGCTTTGACGCTTGGTAACGACGCTCACCAGCGATGATCTCATAGCCGTTTCCATGCTTGCGTACCAAAAGCGGCTGCAAGACGCCATGTTCTTGGATTGATTCGCTCAACTCACGAAGTTCAGTTTCGTTAAAGTGAATTCGCGGCTGATTAGGGTTGGGAACGATATCCTCAATAGGTAGTTTTGTTTCAGATGCGGCATTCGAAGCCGATGCAGCCGAACCACCGGTCTCATACTCGGCCTCTGAGACCAAAGCATTGAGTCCACGTCCCAATCCGCCACGTTTTTTTACATTAGGCACGCTTGATCACCTCTTTTGCAAGGTTCATATATGCTTTTGCACCCTTATTTTGAGGTGCATAGGTAATTACCGGTTCTCCAAAAGACGGAGCTTCAGAGATTTTAACCGTACGGGGGATCAACGTCTTAAACGCCTTATCACCAAAGTACGATTGAACCTCCTCAACAACCTGATTCGATAGAGAAGTACGCGAGTCATACATGGTCATAAGCACACCGTAGGTGTCTAAGCCCTTGTTCAGACGAGATTTGACCATCTTCATTGACTCAAGCAGCTTCGTAACGCCCTCGAGTGCGTAATACTCGCACTGGATCGGAATCAAAACGCTGTCTGCTGCGGTCAAAGCGTTGATAGTAAGCAGGCCGAGCGAAGGAGGGCAGTCAATGAAAATAAAATCGAACTCGTCCTGAATCGGCTCAAGCAAATCTTTGAGACGGGTTTCACGAGCAATTGCGCTTACGAGTTCAATTTCCGCGCCTGCAAGCTGAATTGTAGCCGGAATTACGAATACCTTTTTGCAATTTGTATCAAGAACAAGCGATTCTGCCGGCACATCATTCAACAATGCATCATAGATGCAGTGATCAAGGTCTTCTTTTTCAATTCCGAATCCACTGGTGCTGTTTCCCTGCGGATCAAAATCGACAATCAGTGTCTTACGACCCTGCTCACCCAGTGCTGCTGCAAGGTTTACAGCCGTCGTTGACTTACCGACGCCGCCTTTTTGATTGATGATTGCAATGATACGCGTGTCTTTTGCGCTCTTAGAACGCTTAACGTCGCGAAATCCCACGGTCCCTCCTGGTGTGTATTAAAGCTGTCAAACGGAGGATGTTTCACGTGAAACATTCCGAATCGATAGCAACCGCCATGTTTCACGTGAAACACTGCAAGTTGTTAGTATCCATTATGTTTCACGTGAAACATCTAGGCAAGCGGATTCTTCTTTGCCACGCCATTTGCACGAGGCAATGAAACGGATGCTGAATGACTCTTCTTAAGAACAATAAACTCCCTGTGACCCAAGCCTTCAGGCAAATCAATTGCGTCATTCAGAAGCAAAGTGAAGCCGCAAATCTTAGCTGCTGACATGCCGGAAGCAAGCTCCTCATCCGAAGGATTGCCCTTGGTGATAACAAATAGCCCTCCATCCTTCAGGTACGGAGCCGCATACTCAACAAGAATCGGTAGAGGGGCCAGTGCGCGGGCGGTTACAACGGAGAACTGCTTCTTATGGCTTCGAGCATATTCTTCAAGACGATCATGAACCGCATGAGCATGTTTCAATCCAAGAGCATGGACAAAGGAATTAACCGCATCAACCTTCTTGCCAACAGAGTCAATATAAGTAGCTTTACGATGCGTGGTTATGGTTAATGGAATACCAGGGAAGCCCGCACCTGTTCCCATATCGAGCAAAGCTCCCTCAGGAGCCTTATTGATATAGGGGAGCAAAACAAGTGAGTCGAGGATATGAAGTACGGCAGCATCTTCTACGTTAAGAATACGGGTGAGATTGGTTGTCTTATTTGTTTCTAGAACCAAATCCAAATGCTGGATACATTTCCTCAGCTCAATATCAGTTACGCTCAAGGAATATTCTTTGCAATAGGAAGTTAGGCGACTCAACATCTCGTCAGCCTGCTGATCGGTAAGTACTAACAACGAAAGCTCCTTTCTGACAAAAATCAGCGTATCGAGAACTTTTGACAAAAAAAGGGGACGTGGAAACCACGTCCCCCTAGCATAAGCTCGAGTAGACTATCGAGCAACAATCACCACATGGCGATCAGGGTCAGAACCCTCAGAATGAGTATCGACTGCATCGTTGCCACGAAGTGCAATGTGAACCAGTCGGCGCTCGTAGGCATTCATGGGCGGAAGCGAAACACTCTTATGAGTGCGGATGGCACGCTCGGCAGCAGACTGAGCCATGGAGGCGACCTTATCCTGACGGCGACTCTTGTATCCCTCGACGTCCACTACAACCGGATACCTAAAGCCAAGCTTGCGGCTCACCAGCAAAGAGAACATAACCTGAAGAGCATCAAGAGTGCGACCATGACGGCCAATGAGAACAGCAAGGTCGGGAGCCGTTATATCCAAAATCAGCTCACCCTCGTCGCCCTCATACTCATCGATAGGAGAGTTGGCGGCATCGAAGTGCGAAAGGATGGAACGCAGGATGGAAATCGCAACATCGGCAATGGTGTCGAGCTCCTCATCGGTCAGCTCTTCACCAGCCTTGTAGCGCTGTGCAATCTCGGGATAATCGCCCGCGACCTGCGGGGCAACCTCCTCAAGCATATCCTCGATGATCTCTTCAGACATAACGTACTCCAAAAGTTAGGTACCTAAATAAGATTGATATCCCACTACTTCTTCTTGTGCGGGCGCGGCTTCTTCTCGCGACGAGTGACCTCAACCTGCAGCGGAGCGTTCTTAAGACGCTCCTCCTCATCGGCCTTTGCCTTGTCGATGACCTTCTGCGTCACAAAAATCTGCTGGATAACCTGCCAAGCAGACGAGACGTCGTAGTACAGCAGAACACCAACGGGAAGGCTCCAGCCCATCCAAAGCATCATGACCGTCATGACAACGGCCATCATACGCATGCTCTGAGCCTGCTGGCCGGTCTGGTTGCGCGACATATAGAGCTGCGGAATCAGGGTCAGGACGGCAAACAGGATCAGGCAAACCAGCGCAGGCAGTGCAACCATAAAGCCATCGGCAAAGGAAGCGCTCGGCGTGGTGGTCAGGTCGGGCAGGATGTTGAAGAACGAGAACGTGCCGTCGTTAAAGTACTGCGGCAGGTTGCGCAGCAATGTAAACAGGGCGAACAGGATAGGCATCTGAATCAGCAGCGGCAGACAGCCAGCCATGGGGTTGAACTTGTTCTCGCTGTAGAACTTCTGCATCTCCTCGGCCTGACGCTGGGGATCGTCGGCATAGCGCTCCTGGATCTCGAGCATCTTGGGCTGCAGCACCTGCATGCGAGCCGTCGACTTGGTCGACTTGAGCATGAGCGGCGTCAGCAGCAGACGGATGATGACCACCAGGATGATGATGGACAGGCCCCAGTCGACCGCAAAGGTCTGGATGAGCTTGAGCAGCTCGAAAAGGATGTTAACGATCCAATCCCACATGTAAATTTTCCTCCGATAGCGAGTGCCCGCTAAGGCACAGGGTCATAACCGCCGACGTGCAGGGGATTGCAGCGAGCGATGCGTCTCACGGCAAGCCAGCAGCCTCTCAAAACACCGTACTTCTCAATCGCCTGAACGGCATATTGCGAGCACGTTGGGTAATAAATGCAGGCGTCAGGTAATAAGGGCGAAATAACCTGTTGATATATGCGAATAGGAGCGATGGCAACACGTCGCAAAACGTGATTGCTCATCGCTCCTCCCCGGCAACGCCGGCGCGTTTCATAAGCGAACGCAATGCCTTGTCCATCTCCTGCGGCGAGGAGATCCTCGTCTTGGGAGTCGCGAACAAGATGATGTCATAACCCGCAACGGGAAATCCGCAGCTGCGGGCGGCCTCGCGCATCACACGCTTAGATCGGTTGCGCACGACGGCACAACCGAGCCGTTTAGCACCAACGAAGGCGACCCTTCCGGAGTCGCCTTCGCCAACCGATTCACATATGGTCATTCGAATCAGAGGGTGATTGAAACGACGCCCCTGACTGAACACATGCTCGAAATCTTGCCGAGACTTAATAGTCTTCATGCGAGATGTGTGTATCGCTGCTAGACAGTGAGACGCTTGCGGCCCTTGGCGCGGCGACGGGCGAGCACGGCACGACCACCCTTGGTGGCCATACGGGCACGGAAGCCATGGGTCTTGGCACGCTTACGCTTATTAGGCTGATACGTACGCTTCATCTTAAGTTCCTCCTGCTGCATTTCGAGTGTCCGCGGGAGCGCGGACGCAGATATAGACACGTGAGCTTGAAGATTGTAGGGAAATCAATGTTCAAATGTCAAGAAATCAAAGGTAAAAGGTCGCGCAGTTCACACGGTTCCCCCATAAGCCCAACTGAAATTTGCGGGGTACGGCAACTTTTCACGATATTTCATCGAGTTTTCAACAGGTCATGTTGGCAATGTTGAGAACTTTTCACCCGTTTTCCAAAGTTTTCAACAAGTTTTGAAAAGTTGTCGAAAGATGAGAAACGTTGCACGGTGAGCTACTATTTGTTCGAAACCTTTTGAAAGATTGCGAGCGGCATGTCTGACGACTTTTACACCATGGTCGATTCCGGAGACCCGGCACCCGACAACGAGCACATCACCGGCGTGCGCGAAGAGCGTGCGGAAGGCGAGCAGACGACCACGCAGGCGCCAAAAGCCATGTACGCCGCGCGCATCGCCGTCTATGACGACATGCTGTCGACACCGCGGGTGATCGTCATTGATCCGCAAGATGTCCGCACGTATTTGGAAGAGACGACCAACACCGTCTACCAGTGCATGAAAGAACAAGGTGGCCATATCTCGCTCATGGTCATCCGCGAGATTGTCGAAAACTTTATCCACGCACACTTTGCCGAGCCCATCATCTCGATTCTGGACGGCGGAGACACCATCCGCTTTGCTGACCAAGGACCCGGCATCGACGACAAGGAACGCGCTTTCGACTTTGGCGTTACCAGTGCAAACAGCAAGATGAAGCGCTATATCCGTGGAACCGGAGCAGGGTTTCCCATGGTGCAGGAGTATTTGGAAAACGCCGGCGGTGCCGTATCCATCGAGGACAACATGGGTAGCGGTACCGTGGTTACGGTAAGCCTGGACCCTAAACGCGTGCAGGAAATCGAGCGCGCCGGTGGACGCGGTGCTGCCGTGCGGCCCGAGACGGAGCAGCCCACATATCCCCTGCCGGGAGCTTTTGCGCAGCAGCCCGTGGCAACGCAGCAGATGCAGCCCCCCGTGAGGCAGATGCAGCAGCCCGGAATGCTTCCCACACAAGAGCCCCAGGCGACATCGATGTCGATGCCGCCAAACATGCCAGAGGCCGTGCCGCGGGCGGATCAGGATGCAGCAGCAATGCAGCAGGCGACGGGCGCACCGGGTGGCCAGCAAATGGGCTATCAGCCGTACCAACAGGGATATCCATATCAGCAGATGCCGCCACTGGGGTACGGCCAGCAGTTCCCGCAGCAGTACCAGCAAGGATATCAGCAGCCGTACCAGCAGATGCCGCAGCAGCAGTACAACCCCTGGGCCCAGCAGATGCCTCCGCAGCCTTACCAACAGTGGCCTCAAAGTTTTCAACAGCAAATGCCACCGATGCAGAGTTCTCAACAACCAGCAGCTCAAATGATGTATCCTAATGCAGCAAATCAGCATGCGCAGCCACAACCGGACGTGTTCGTAAGCGATCGCGGCAACGCCGCGCTGGGCTATCTGGCGCAAAATCAAGCGTGCGGCGCAACCGATCTTGCGAGGGCGTTTGGAAACTCGGCCCCCACTTGGTCACGCACGCTCAATGACTTGGCGCAGGCCGGCTTGGTCATCAAGCATGGCCAGAAATACCATCTGACCGAACTCGGCGCCGCTCGCGTGCGAGCTCAGAGCTAAAGAACGGGAGAGACAGTGGACGAGGAAGCAAGCATCATCCTGGGGGATGCCATCGCCTTTTGCCAGCGCGACGGCCAAGATGCACGCCTCATCAACATGCTGGGGCAATCGCGGGCCATAAGCCTGACCGAAGATACGCTCACGATCGAGGCCCCCTCGCGCTTTGCCATCGCGCAGCTCAAAAAGCATCAGCCGACTATTGAGGCCTATCTGGAAGAAATCGCCTTTGCACCGATCGCGCTCGACATCGTGGCACCGCAAGGCGCCGCAACGGAATCCGCTGCCGCGACGGCGCCCGCCACGGCTCCCGCCGCTTCCCCGGCGGCACCGACCTCCGCAGGCGACGTGCCGACAATCGAGCACCAGCACAGCGATGTTTCCCGTGAAACCATGGCACCGTTGCCAACCGCGGCAGCGACGTCAACGAACGCGCCCGTCACGCACATGCCCATCGCTCACGACGCAGCGGCGGGCGCGGATTCGGGCATTGCAATCAAGAACACGCTCTCGGCCGATGATTTTCGTCGCATGATGAACCAGATGAAGGGCGGAGCGCCGACTAAATCCACGCAAGCTGCGACCCCCGCCTCACCCGTGCCAGCACCGACCGTGCCGGCCGAGCAGAATACGGATGGAGCCCCGCTCGCCGCGAACTCAAAATTTACCTTTGAGAACTTTGTCTACGGCCCCGAGAACAGCCATGCTTATCGCTCGGCACTCAAGTTTGCCGCCCTCGCGGACGAGCGCGGCACATGCACATCACTGTTCATCTACGGCAAATCGGGCCTGGGCAAGACGCACCTGCTGCTTGCCATTAAAAACGAGCTCGCCGAGAAGTCGCCCGAGATCAAGGTCAAGTATGCCAACTCCCAGGCATATCTGGACGACCTGATGACCGAGTTCGACCGTCAAAAGAAGAGCAACGCTCCCATCATGCAGGCGTACCACGGCGTGGACGTGCTCATCATCGATGACATCCAAAACATCATCGGCAAGCGCGCGAGCGTGGACTACTTTTTCCAGCTCATGGACGAGTTCATCCGCAACAACAAGAAGGTCGTCATCGCGGCAGACCGCGCCCCCAAGGACCTGAGCATGGACGAGCGTCTGACCAGCCGCTTCAACGCCGGCATGCTCTGCCTGGTCGCAGAACCCAGCTACGAGATGAAATACAAGATCTTGCAGCGCTATTACGAGAACACCATCGTCGCCGCTCCCGAGGCAGGCGACGACTCGCTGCTGGCGGCCTATGGGGGCGACGGCGGACACCTGACCGACGAGCACTTTAAACACATGGCAGAGGTGTCGGGCACCAACATCCGCGAACTCGAGAGTTTCTGCGAGCGCTGCGCCGGCGAGGCAGGCGACCGCGAGCGCGAGGGCGGGGAGCTCACCTTTGACGATATCGACGCCATCGCCAGCCAGTACTTCGACACATCGGCCAAAAAAATCAACGTGCAAACGGTTCAGTCCGTCATCGAAGAGCAGTACGGCGTGACGCACGAGGAGCTCATCGGCCCACGTCGCAACGCCAATATCGCCAAAGCACGCCATATCGCTATCTACCTGGCCATCGAGATGTGCGAGATGACGACCACGGCGGTGGGCGCCGAATTTGGCAACCGCAACCACTCAACCGTCAGCACGAGCTACAAAAAGGTCCAGAAGATGATCCAGGAAGACCGCACTGTCACCGAAGACCTCAAGTCGCTGCGCGATAAAATTACACTGCGCTCGTAGGGAAATAGAGACACCTGTTGAAAACTTGTCGAAACCACGGGCATAAGGTGTTTAAAACCCAACCCGCGGTGATGAAAAGTTTTGCGCAGGTTTTGAACGTGGAAAACCACCCCCGTTGCACACAGGTTGCTGTCGATTCTCTTTCTGGGTCTGACCTGCGTCTTTGGGAGTAATCAACAGTTTCGTCAGTGCTATTACTATTATTAAGATATTTATATCTATAGAAAGGTATTAAAAGATGAAGTTCACCGTCAGCCAGAGCTCGCTCACACAAGCCATCGGCGTCGTTATGAAGGGTGTCGCTTCGGCATCCACCCTTCCCATCCTGTCGGGCGTGCTCGTCAAGGCGCAAGACGGTATCTTGGAATTCCAGACCTCTAACTACACCATCTCGATCCGTCATCGCATCGCGGCGCATGTCGAAGAAGAGGGCGAGATGGTTATCCCCTGTAAGATGCTCTCCAATATCACCAAGACCCTCCCCGATGCCCCGGTCACCTTTGAGCTGTCCGAGCGCCAGGTGCTGATTGGTTGTGAGAAGAGCTCTTTCCGCCTGAACACGCTCGATGCCAATGACTTCCCCGAGTTTCCGGCCTATGCCATCGAGAGCGCCGTGGAACTGCCGACCGATATCTTGTCCGAGATGGTCGGCCGCGTGTGGCGCGTCACCTCGACCGACAAGGCCCGCCCCATCCTGGGTGGCGTGCACATGAAGGTCGAGAACAACACCGTGCGCCTGGTGGCGACCGATTCCTTCCGCTTGGCCGTGTGCGATACGCAGGTCGAGACCTCGACCCTCGAAGGTTCCTTTGAGCTCAACGTTCCGGCCGACGCCTTCAACGACGCGCTGAACATCATGGCCAGCCAGGCGACCATCATGATCGGGGCTACCGACACCCAGGTCGTCTTTGAGGCCGGCAACACCACCTACGTGTCGCGCCGCATCGAGGGCGTGTACCCCAACTACAAGCAGCTCATCCCCGATTCGTGCGTGACGAGCGTCAAGATCGATGTCGCCGCCTTTAACGCCGCCCTCAAGCGCGTGGCCGTTATCGCGAGCGCCAACCCCGCCGTCAAGTTCGAGATCGATGTCGAGAACGGGCAGATGGGCCTGTCCTCCATTTCCAATGACCAGGACCTTGCTCAGGAGACGATCGATGTCGAGGCCGAGGGCGAGTCGGGTACCATCGCCTTCAACTACCACTACATCTTCGGCTGCCTCAATGCCCTGTCCAAGGAGAAGGAGATCACGCTGGAGCTCAAGAGCTACTCGCAGGCAGGCATCTTCAAGTCCTACGACAAGATCAACTACCTGTACCTGGTCATGCCGGTCCGCATCTAGCGCTGCGCCATGACCATGTTCGCCCGCGATCTTTCCGTCGCGCACTACCGCAGCTTCGATAGCTATCGCCTTGCCTTGGACGAGGGCGTGACGATACTTGCGGGACCCAACGCGGCGGGAAAGACCAATCTCATAGAGGCGCTGCAGCTGCTGACGAGCGGCGCCTCGTTTAGGCATCCGACCGCCGCCGAGCTCGTCCATGATGGCGCGGGCTCGTGCAAGGTCGAGCTGAGGCTCGAGGGCGACGGCCGCGTGCTTGATATGGGATTGAGCGCGGAGGACGGTAAGCGCTCGTTTAGCCGCAACGGCAAGAGATGCTCTGCCGCCGGTGTGCGCGGGGTCCTGCCGAGCGTGCTGTTTTGCCCCGATCATCTGGACATGGTTAAGCGAGGCGCCAGTGTGCGCCGTGCCGCCCTCGATGACTTTGGCATGCAACTGAGCGCACGCTATGCCGATCTTGCGAGCACCTATGGGCGCTGCGTGACCCAGCGTAACGCCTTGCTCAAGGAGGCCTGGTGCTGCCGCGAGATGCTCGGCGCGTGGAACGATTCGATTGCCCGCGCGGGCTCGGCCCTGCTCGTGCACCGGTTGGCCCTGCTCGACCGGCTGGCGGGCCATGTGCACACTGCCTACGGTCAAGTGGCGTCCGGCGAGGCTGCCAGCGTGACCTATACGTCCACGCTGGGGGATTTGCCCCAGGTCGAGGATCGCGAAGAGCTGAAGGGCTGGGCGTACGAGCGCATGCTGGCTGCCCTTGATGAGCACGCCGACGAGGAAATTCGCCGCGGCGTGACGTTGGTGGGACCGCATCGCGATGAGATTGAGTTCACCGTGGCGGGTCGATCCGCCCGTTCATTTGCCAGCCAAGGTCAGCAGCGGACGTTGGTTTTGGCCTGGAAGGTGGCGGAGGTGGCCGTGGCTCGCGATGTCCTGGGCACCGCCCCACTGCTGCTTTTGGACGACGTGATGAGCGAGCTCGACGGCGAGCGTCGCGGCGCTTTTCTGCGGCTGATCGGCGATGATATCCAGACGGTCATAACCACGACCAACCTGGGGTACTTTACCGATGACCTGCTTGATCGAGCCAAGGTGGTGAGCATGGGTGAGACGTGCTAATTACGAGCGCGAGAGCGAGACGGTCGCCTTCAGTGGGTTTTTGAACGCAGAGCGCCAGCGCATCCTGGCGTCGGCGACGCCTGAGCGCCGTGCGCAGATGGAGGCTGCCGAGGAGTCGCGCGCGGTCTATCGCGCGTGGAACGCGGTGTGCTCGGGCACGCGCGAGGGGCGGCATGTGACGGGTCTGCGTTACCTGCCCGAGTCCAATGAGCTGCTGGTATATCTCGATTCGCCCTCGTGGACGCAGGAAATGACGCTGTTGCGCGAGATTATCCGCGCGCGCATGGAGCGCGCCGGCGCGCATGTGGACGGCCTGGTGTTCAAAACCACCGCGCCCGGTCACACGCCGCCCGCCGCCAAGGAGCGCCTTCGCCCAGCGGCGACCGAGCACCCGCCGGCCCCACACGCCGACCTCAGCGATGCCGAGCGCACCGAGATTGAGCGCCAAGTGGCGCCCATCGAAGACCAAAAACTGCGCGAGGCCCTCGAGAACGCCATGAGAGCCAGTGCCGAGTGGGCCAAGGGCGTGCAAAGCAAAAAAGAGCCTTAAATCGCATCTGGTGGCCTTGTAGAGCCAAATACCCTCGTTCCCGAGGGTATTTTTTTACGATAAACTAGTAAGGCTGTACACATTTTCTTGACTGAAGGAGGACGTGTGGCAAACGAAAACGATTACGATGGCGGCGAGATTAAGATTCTCGAAGGTCTCGAGGCCGTTCGTAAGCGCCCGGGCATGTATATCGGCTCGACGAGCGCCAGCGGTCTGCATCACCTGGTGTGGGAGATCGTTGACAACTCCGTCGACGAGGCCATGGCCGGTTTCTGCACCGAGATCCAGGTGACGGTCCACGCCGACAACTCCATCACGGTCGTCGACAACGGGCGCGGCATCCCCGTCGACGAGCACCCTGTTAAAAAGATCCCGACGCTCGAGGTCGTCATGACGATCTTGCACGCCGGCGGTAAGTTCGATAACTCGGCCTATAAGGTCTCGGGCGGCCTGCACGGCGTGGGCATCTCCGTCGTCAATGCACTGTCCAAGCGCGTGGTCGTTCAGGTTCGTCGCGATGGCAACACCTACGAGATGGAGTTCTCGCGCGGCAAGACCGTCAAGAAGATGGAGGTCGTGGGCACCTCGGATTCGACGGGCACCACCGTCACCTTCTGGCCCGACGACGAGATCTTCGAGACCTGCATCTACGATTTCGATACGCTGCATAACCGTCTGCAGGAGACGGCGTTCCTCAATAAGAACCTCAAAATCGTGCTGACCGACGAGCGCGAAGCGACTCCCCACGTGGAGGAGTTTTGCTACGAGGGCGGCATCATCGACTTCGTCAAGTTCCTCAACGAGGGCAAGGACGTTCCCGAGGCCTTTAAGGAGCCCATCTACATCGAGGGCAAATCGGACCCGGACGCGCCTGTGGCCAAGATGGGCGAGGTCGAGGTTTCCCTGCAGTGGAATAGCGGCTACGGCGAGAACGTCATGTCGTTTGCCAACGACATCTACACCCCCGAGGGCGGCATGCACCTTGAGGGCTTCCGTACCGCGCTCACCCGCGTGATCAACGATTACGCGCGCAAGCAGAACCTGCTCAAGGAAAAAGACGCCAACCTGACCGGCGACGATGTGCGCGAGGGCCTTTCGGCCGTTATCTCGGTCAAGCTGCCCGATCCGCAGTTTGAGGGCCAGACCAAGGCCAAGCTCGGCAGCTCCTATATGCGCGCGCTCACGCTCAAGATCGTGACCGACGGCCTCGCCGATTACTTGGAGGAGCATCCCAAGCCCGCTCGCGAGATCGTCAAGAAGGCGCAACAGGCCTGCAAGGCGCGCAATGCCGCCCGCAAGGCGCGCGAGGCGACCCGCCGCAAGAGCCTGCTCGAGACGGCGTCCCTGCCCGGTAAGCTCGCTGACTGCTCGGTGCGCGATGCCGAGCTGACCGAGCTCTTCATCGTAGAGGGCGACTCGGCAGGCGGTTCGGCCAAGGACGGCCGTCGCCGAGACATCCAGGCGATTCTGCCCCTGCGCGGCAAGATTTTGAACGTCGAACGTGTTGGTGACCATCGCGCGTTCTCGAGTGACACCATCCAGTCGCTGATTACTGCGATCGGCTGCGGCGTCACGACGAGTGCCGGCGACGGCGGCGACTTCGATATCACCAAGGCGCGCTACCACAAGATCATCATCATGACCGATGCGGACGTCGACGGTGCGCATATCCGCATCCTGCTGCTGACGTTCTTCTACAAGTACATGCGTCCGCTGATCGATGCCGGCTACGTCTATGTTGCCTGCCCGCCCATCTTTGGCATTAAGGTGCGCAACAAGATCCACTACGTGTATCCCAACGGCCGCCAGCCCGAAGACGAGATCCTGCGCGACACCATCCAGAGTCTGGGCCTGAACCCCGACGATAACGACGAGGACGGCAAGGCCAAGGACGGCAAGATTACCAAAAAGCGCAAGGGCTATACCGTCCAGCGCTACAAGGGCCTGGGCGAGATGGACCCCAAGCAGCTTGCCTCGACGACGATGGACCCCAAGACCCGCATTCTGCAGCGCGTGTCGATCGAGGACGCCGTGGTGGCGGACCGCGCCGTGCGCGAGCTGATGGGTTCCGAGGTCGGCTATCGCCGCGAGTACATCGAGAAGCATGCACATGATGCACGATTCCTTGACGCTTAAGAGGAGGTAACGTGGCAGACGATATCAACAACAATGAGGATATGGGCGAGGCCGGCGATGCCGGTATGCCCGACGATCTGAAGCGCCTGCTTGCCCGTGCTGAGCAGGGCGAGGACGGCGACCCGGACGCCTATAACCCCGATGCCGATGATGATGAGGAAGAAGACGACGCCGAGCTCGAAGAGAGCTTTGGCGAAGTCGACCGTGGCGCCTCGGCCGGCGAGGATATCAACGGCGGCCAGCTCCAGATTTCGGAGTTTGGCCGCGAGATGAAGCAGTCGTTCATCGAGTATTCGATGTCGGTTATCACGGCGCGTGCCCTGCCGGACGTGCGCGACGGCTTAAAGCCGGTGCACCGCCGCATCCTGTACGCGATGAACGAGAGCGGCATCTACCCCAACCGCCCACACAAGAAGTCGGCCTGGACGGTCGGCGAAGTTATCGGTAAGTACCACCCGCACGGCGATTCCGCGGTCTATGAGGCCATGGTCCGCCTGGCGCAGTGGTTCTCCATGCGCACGCCGCTCATCGACGGTCACGGCAACTTCGGCAACATCGACGGCGACGGCGCGGCAGCCATGCGTTACACCGAGAGCCGCTTGGCAAAGCCCGCCATGGAACTGCTGCGTGACTTGCAGAAGGATACCGTCGACTGGCAGCCCAACTACGACGAATCGCTCGCCGAGCCCGTGGCGCTGCCCGCGCGCTTCCCCAACCTGCTGGTCAACGGCAGTCAGGGCATCGCCGTCGGCATGGCCACCAACATCGCCCCGCATAACCTCACCGAGGCAATCGAGGCCACCTGCTACCTGATTGACAACCCCGACGCCACCGTCGACGAGCTTATGCAGATCATGCCCGGTCCGGACTTCCCCACCGGCGCCATCATCATGGGTAGCGCCGGCATTAAGCAGAGCTACGAGACCGGCCGCGGCTCCATTACCGTGCGTGCCAAGGCACATGTGGAGTCCACCAAGACCGGCCGCAGCCGTCTGGTCTTTACCGAGATTCCCTACATGGTCAACAAGGGCACCCTGCAGGAGAAGATCGCCCAGCTCGTCAACGACAAGCGCATCGCAGGCATCTCGGATATGCGCGATGAGTCCAACCAGAAGGGCATCCGTCTGGTCATCGAGCTCAAGAAGGGCGTCATTCCGCAGGTCGTGCTCAACAACCTGTATAAGTACACCTCGCTGCAGACGACCTTTGGCGCCAACAACCTGGCGCTCGTCAACGGCGTTCCCAAATGCCTGAGCCTGCGCGAGATGCTGCAGCACTACATCGACCACCAGGTCGACGTCGTCACCCGCCGCACCCGCTTCGACCTTAAGAAGGCCCAGACCCGCGCGCATATCCTCGAGGGTTACCTGATGGCCCTCGACCATATCGACGAGGTCATCAGCATCATCCGCTCCTCGCAGACCGACTCCGAGGCCAGCAGCCGCCTGATCGAGCGCTTTGGCTTTACGCCCGAGCAGACCACGGCCATCCTCGAGATGAAGCTGCGCCGCCTGACCGGCCTGGAGCGAGACAAGATCCAAGAAGAGCTGGACGGCTTGCGCCGCGCCATCGCCTACTACGAGGACCTGCTGGCGCACGAGGAGAAGATTCTGGGCGTCATCAAGGAGGAGATGCGCGAGATCTCCAAGAAGTTCGGCGATAAGCGCCGCACCGAGATCAGCCATGTCGAGAAGGACCTGGACGTCGAGGACCTCATTGCCGACGAGGATATGGTCGTGACCATCACCCACACCGGCTACGTTAAGCGTATCCCGGTGGCTGCCTACCGTGCCCAGAAGCGCGGTGGCAAGGGCGTGTCGGGCGTCAACCTCAAAGAGGACGACGTCATCGACGAGATGTTTATCGCATCCACGCACGAGTACGTGCTGTTCTTCTCGAGCAAGGGCAAGGTCTACCGCCTGAAGGTGCACGAGCTGCCGGTGGGTACGCGCCAGGCGCGCGGTACCGCGATCGTCAACCTGCTGCCCTTTGAGGACGGCGAGAAGATCGCGAGCGTCATCAGCTGCCGCGAGTTCCCGGCCGACGAGTACCTGATGTTTGCCACCAAGAGCG
This sequence comes from uncultured Collinsella sp., assembly GCA_902470905.1. GTDB lineage: Bacteria > Actinomycetota > Coriobacteriia > Coriobacteriales > Coriobacteriaceae > Collinsella. The sequence continues at coordinate 39,724 of CABRIC010000003.1, forward strand.
GTATGGTCAAGAAGACCGTGATGAGCGCATATGACCGCAGCCGTCGCGACGGCCTGATCGCTATCAACCTGCGCGACGACGACGCGCTGCTGAACGTGCGCCGCGTGCGCGAGGGCGACAAGATTATCCTGGCCACCACCGCGGGCAAGGCGATCATGTTCTCCGAGGAGCAGGTGCGCGCCACCGGCCGCGACACCAGCGGCGTTCGCGGTATCGGTCTGAAGGACGGTGTGAGCGTTCTGGGCATGGAAGTCACTAACGGCAACGGCGATCTGTTCGTCATCACCGAGCGCGGCTACGGCAAGCGCACGCCGGTCGCGGACTATCCGGAGCAGAATCGCGGCGGTCAGGGCGTCTACACCATCCAAATGACCGAGCGTAAGGGTAACCTCGCGGCCATGAAGACGGTGGGCCCACAGCACGAGCTGTTCATCGTGACGGAGGGCGCGACGGTCATTCGCGTCAAGACCGACGAGATCAGCCAGACCGGCCGTGCCACCCAGGGCGTCAAGATGATGACCGTCGACGACAACGACCGCGTATGCGCCGTAGCCCGCATGACGGCAGCCAAAGAGAAGCCCGAAGGCGAAGCAACGGAAGACGGTTCTGCCCCCGAAGAAGCCCCAGTCGATCTAGGCGACGGCAACGACATGCCAGAAGATCTCCTAGACGAGTAAGAGGCTCTAGCTGGTAAAAATCATCAGACCCCATATATCGGCGGCCGGCGCACTGCGCGCCGACCGCTTTTTTGAAAACCTTGGGACCCCATGGTCGCTGGGCTGGCGAGATGGTTTTGGTTTGTCGCGAGTTCCGCACGCAAAGAAGGCCACTTAATGTGGCCTTCGTCTTGCGCAGGACTGTCCGAGCAGCAAACCAAAACCATCTCGCCAGCCCAGCGACACCCCTCCCAAAGATTTTCAAAAAAGTTGTTGACGCGCGCGTAACGACTCGTCTAATATATCCCTTGCGCGATGGACCTGTAGCTCAGTTGGTTAGAGCGTCCGGCTGATAACCGGGAGGTCACAAGTTCGAATCTTGTCAGGTCCACCACTTTCTTTCGCAATAAACACCCCAGCGAGAGCCGAGTCGCCGCTGGGGTGTTTATTACTGTCTCCGTGGGGGTTTAGCTCAGCTGGGAGAGCGCGGGCTTTGCAAGCCTGAGGTCAGGGGTTCGATCCCCCTAACCTCCACCATGATGGACCTGTAGCTCAGTTGGTTAGAGCGTCCGGCTGATAACCGGGAGGTCACAAGTTCGAATCTTGTCAGGTCCACCATCAAAACTGTGAAGAGCCCTGGGGCATTGCCTCGGGGCTTTTTTCTTGTCTGCGATAAATCTCATTTTGGTTTTGTGTGCTGTGCGAAAGTTTGGGTAGTATAGCTATTCAATGCGGCGGGCTGCCGCGTGTTAACCGCTACGTACCGGAGGTGTTCCATGGTTCGTGTCGACATAGAGACCATCGTCATGGCCGCCGGTCCCGTGCCATCGCTTATCGTGCTTCGCGAGCGCTGCAGTAAATCGGACTCGCCCGCGCCACTGCGTTCCCTTTCCATTCAGACTGGTTCGTTTGAAGCCGCTGCCATCAGCCGCGGCATCGATAGCGGTCGCGCCGAGCGCCCGATTGCCCATGACCTGTTGCTCGATACTGTTGGCGCCCTGGGTGCCAAGCTCGAACGCATCGAAATCGTTCGCGCCGAGCCGCCCGTGTTTTACGCGACGGTTGTCGTGTTGGCCGATGGCAACGAGCATAAGATCGATGCGCGTCCGAGCGACGCCATCGCCCTCGCCGTACGCAGTAATGCCCCCATGTTCGTTGAAGACGACATCATGAATCGCCTGGGCACCGTTTCTGCCCATGCCGAGGAAGTCGACGACGAGCAAGAGTTCGAGAAGTTCGACGAGTTCGTCCATACGCTCTCCCCCGATGACTTCTAAATGCGGGGCGGCCAGGATGCGGAGCGTTCGCTGATGGCCGGCGGTATGTCGGCTGAGGCGGCTGCGATCGCCCGCGAGGCCCAGATGCGCTCGGAGGCTTCTGAGGCGGCTCGCATTGCCTATGTGACGCAGGCCCGCACGCTTCGCGAGCGCCGCGGCTCGTTTATCAAGATGGTTGTCATCTCCGCCCTTGTTGCGGCAATCTGCTCGCGCCTTCGTGGTACAGTTGGTGCGCTTGGGTTTTCGATCTCTACCGGCCTGGTGATCTGGGGCGTGGTCGATGCGGTAATGCTGACCAGTCAGATCAAGGTACTCGACAAGCGCGCGATGGATATGATGCGCGCCCGCGACGCTGCCGCTAAGATCGCTGCTGAGGCACAAGAACTGTAACGACGCCAGACTCGATGGGAAGGTCTAAAGATGGCACAGGATATGCAGGACGCCGGTAACGTCTCCGCCGAGCTCGACGCCATGGTGTGCGATCTGATCGGCGCGTTCTTGGACGACCTTGCCGCCGGTGAAAACCCTGGCGTGGTCGTGGCAATTGAGGACGCCGCTTCCAACCGTTATCTGGCGGCGCTCGATGAGGATGGCGAAGAGGCGTGCCTCGAGGCGGCCACCAACTTTATCTCCGAGCACAAGATGGGTCTTAAGGACGAGGGCCTGGGCCGTATCGCTCGCTATGCCATCGGCTACACCGGCTGCGTCGAGATTGACGGCGGCTATCACGATGCTCTGCTCGTGAGCTTCTTCGAAACCACGCTCGAGAGTGGTTTTTCGGCATATGTGCTGTATGAGGGCATGGGCGCCGGCGATGGTTTTATGTGGAGCGACCCTGAACCTGCAGGTGAGGAAACCCCTCTCATCTAAAATCGCTAAAATAAACGAGTTTTCGGTAAAAGGCTCAATATTCCCGCTGAGCGTTGTATCGCTGGGCGGGCCGCATACGCGTGCCGGTTGTATATAGATAGAAGATAGGGGAACTACATGCGCGTAGACAATCTGAGGAACATCGCCATCATCGCCCACGTCGACCACGGCAAGACGACGATGGTCGACAAGCTCCTGCGTGCCACGGACGCCTTCCGTGCCAACCAGCAGGTCGAGGACCGCGTCCTGGATTCCAACGACCAGGAGCGCGAGCGCGGCATTACGATTCTCGCCAAGAACATCTCTATCGAGTACAAGGACGTCAAGATCAACGTCATCGACACCCCGGGCCACGCCGACTTTGGCGGCGAGGTCGAGCGCGTGCTGCGTATGGCCGACGGCGCCCTGCTGCTGGTCGACGCTTTTGAGGGCCCCATGCCCCAGACCCGCTTCGTGCTGCGTCACGCTATCGACACCGGCCTTAAGATCATGATCGTCATCAACAAGATTGACCGTCCGGGTGCCAACCCCGAGAAGGCCTACAACGACTGCCTCGACCTTATGGCCGACCTGGGCGCCACCGACGACCAGCTTGAGTTCGCCATGGAGCACGTGGTCTACGCCAGCGCCATGAATGGCTTTGCCCGCCTTGACCCCAACGACGGCAACATGGACATGTATCCGCTGCTCGATATGATCATCGACGACATGCCCGCGCCCGAGGTTGACGAGAACGCCCCGCTGGCCATGCAGTGCGTGACCATCGACCACTCCAACTTCGTCGGCCGCATTGGCATCGGTCGCGTGTACTCCGGCGCCATTCACCAGGGCGACCAGATTTTGGTTGTGAAGAACGACGGCTCCAGCGCCACCGCTACCGTCAAGCAGCTCTTTACCTTCGACTACCTGGGCCGTACCGAGTGCCAGGAAGTCGGCGCCGGCGACATCGCCGCTGTCGTGGGTATTGACCGCACCGATATCGGCGATGTCTACACCGACCCCGAGAACCCTGTCGAGCTCGAGCCCATCGAGATCGACCCGCCGACCCTGTCCATCGTCTTTGAGGCTTCGACCTCCCCGCTTGTCGGCCGCGACGGCGACATCGTGGGCGCCCGTCAGCTCAAGGAGCGCCTGTTCAACGAGGCCGAGAACAACGTGACCATGAAGATCGAGGAGCTCGAGGACAAGAGCGGCGTCGAGGTCTCGGGCCGCGGCATCCTGCACCTGTCCGTCCTGATGGAGTCCATGCGCCGCGAGGGCTTTGAGTTCCAGGTCGGCCGTCCCCGCGTTCTGTTTAAGAAGGACGAGAACGGCAACAAGATGGAGCCCGTCGAGCAGGCCGTCGTCGAGTGCCCGGACGAGTACTCGGGCAAGGTCGTTGAGGTCTTCGGTACCTCCGGCGGCATCATGACGAGCATGGACACCTCGGGCATCGTGACGCACCTCGAGTTTAAGGTTCCGACCCGCGGCATCATGGGTCTTAAGAACCGCATCATGAACGTCACCCACGGCGAGGGCGTGTTCTACCACACCTTCCTGGAGTATGGTCCTTACGCCGGCGAGATCGGCAACCGTCAGAACGGCGCCATGATCTCCATGACCACCGAGAAGGCCGTTGCCTACGCTCTGGGTACGCTGCAGGAGCGCGGTCAGCTGTTCGTTGAGCCGGGCACCGAGTGCTACGAGGGCATGATCGTGGGCGAGCGCAGCAAGGCCGGCGACATGGTCGTCAACATCGCCCGTACCAAGAACCTGGGCAACCAGCGTTCCTCGACCTCCGATATCTCCGTCCAGCTGGTGCCGCCCCGCACCTTCTCGTTGGAGGAGGCGCTGGAGTACATCGCCGACGACGAGCTGGTCGAGATCACTCCCAAGAACATTCGCCTGCGCAAGCGTCTGCTCAACGCCACCGACCGCAAGAAGGCTGCCGTCCGCGCCGGCCAGGTCAACAAATAAGCGCTGAGCTTTATAGCGACTAACAAGAAAGGGCGTCGACCGCAATGGTCGGCGCCCTTTTTGTGCACAGGGACTGAGCTGGTCTGCACCACCACAAAGGTGCCTGTCCCCTTTTTGGTGGTTGGTGGCTAAGCGGTGGGGAGTCCTGGTGTGTTAGCCGGCTGCTGTGGCTTGAGGTGGGCGTTGCGCCAGATGATTTGGATGATGTAGCCGAGTGTAAAGACGAAGGCCACGCCGCTGATGAAATCGCCTACGAGGGGGATTGCCGTAAGCGTGCCCGCGGCGATGCCACCCACGGCTGCCATGGCGTAGCGGTTCTGGTTGTGTCCGACCATGCGGACGATCGCACACCCCGCAAAGGCACTCGACACCAACGCGATGCCGATAACGCCGCATAAGAGGGCTCCGGCAAGCGACAGACCGGCGATAGAGATAATCAGCAGTAGGACGGCGGGGACGATAGCGATCGTACCCAGAAGACCGCTCACCCACAGGGGCGTGGGGTGCTGGTGGAGCATGCCGGCGGCGCTGGCAGTCGCACGCGGGAAGACGAGCTCGAGCAGCAGAGCGACAAAGCAGGTCGAGAGTGCCGCGGCGACGATACCGCCGATGACATCGTTAACGGTGGAAGTATCCTCGTTCTCGGTACGGTCGATCTTGAGCGCGCCGACCTCGGCTCCCGCGGCACGCTCGGGGTCCTCGGAGACGTGAGCGTTCACGGTGCCGGTGATGTGGGCGTTCTTGCCCAAGATGAGCTTGTCGGCCCAAACCTCGACATCGCCCTCGACGGTGCCATCGATGGTCACCGTGTCGCCCGCAAGCGCTGCCGACTTGGTAGAGCCGCGCAGGGCAACCGTCTCGCCTATCGCGTAGAAGCAGTTGGCGGTGCTGTCGGAATTGAGTACGACGTGCTGACCGACGACCGTGACGCTGCCATCAACCGTAGTCTTGGCAATGTCGATGGTGCGCGCCGCCAAGCGGACGGCGCCGCCCACCGTGCAGTCGCGGATGGAGAGGCTCTCGCCTGCTGCAATTATGTCGCGGCCGATGGACGCATCGTCCAAGTTGAGGGCCTGACCTGCCCAGTACAGGTCACCTTCGACGCCGGACGAATTGGCGTCATTGTCGGTCGCAAGTACGTTGCCTGCGGTGTCCGTGCCGGCGAACGACGCCGTGGGAAGCGCGGTGACCGCGAGCGCGATGAGCGCGAATGCCATAAGCAGGCAGCGACGCATCTTGTGTGACGGCGCCGTCGCGGTTTGATTGAAAGCCATGGTTAATCCTTTTGTTAGGTGTTCGGCATATACCTAACAGGGTACCCAACGCGTGGGCACTCTAAAAGAACCTCTCGGTTGCATTTCGAAGGGTCGTGCCGTGCTGTCTACTTTTTACGGTGCAAGAAGCGTGCGATGTCTTCTTCGGTGGGGCTTTTGATGTCAAAGCGCAGCGAGAGCCAGCGCAGACCCATGGTCACGACAACGCATACGACCAGCGCGGCGACATTGCTCATGATGCCGCTCATAACGAGACACACGTAGCTTGTCGATCCGGCGATGGCGGCGATGGCATAAAAGTTAGTACGTTGGAAAATGCCCGGAACCACGCCCATAAAGCCGTCGCGCAACATGCCGCCGCCCACCGCGGTGAAAAAGCCCATCATGATGCACACCGCCGGCGCAAAGCCATAGACCAGCGCCTTGTCTGCTCCAGTGGCGGCGTAGATGCCGACCGAGATGATGTCGAGCAGGGGAATGAGTTTTTCGGGTTTGTCAACGATTGCCGGGAAAATATAGATGATGGCCGCCGTGGCAATGGAAAGCGGGAGTGCCATCGGCTGGTTGAGGATGTAGACGTTGCCCACCTGCAGCGTCATGTCGCGCAAGAGACCTCCGCCCAGACCGCAGACCACCGCGAGCGCGACCGCGCCCACCAGGTCAAGCTTGTGCTCGCGCGCGACCAACACGCCCGAGATTGAAGCCGCGACGACGGCGAACATTTCGAGCCAAAACGGGATGGCGACCATGGCATCCGTGGCGTGTGAGGTAACGGTCATAGCGGCGACGACGGGCAAGATGGGGTCCTTTGGGTTGCTGGTTTAGACAATGCCCGTACATAGTACATGGTTGGCGGGCCTGGCGACCCTATTGCTCGGTAAACGGTTGGCAGCGGATGCTGACATGGCATTGCTGGAATGCCAGGGATCCAAAACATGTACGTCACCCTCCAAAAACGGCATTTTTCGACATCTTTGGAGGCGGACGTACATGTTTGGATTGAGCTCACAGCATGAGTGAGTTGATTTACTCACATCCGGTATATTTCCCCACTTCAACGGACATAAGAGTTGGATACCGGCTCAGAGCGAGAGGCACTCAATGGATACCCCTGTTCTCATTTCGCATAAAACCGCATGGCTTGTCCATCATGCACCCCAGAATTTGGTTCAGTCTCTTGCGCGGCACGACTACCAGATAGGCGCACAAGGCATCTCCACCCAGCAACGTGTTGCGCGCATACGACAGGCTCTTACCGACTGCGGCATTCCGTCCGATATGCTTAAGACTATCGATATCGCGGTTGTATTCGAATTCGAGCGAATTCGTACCAAAGGCGTCGTTTGTCACATTCTTGGACAAAATCTTCCCTACGAGCATATTAACGAGTTGACGCCCGGAATCTTCATCACCGACGAAGCCTTCACCTTTGTGCTCGCTGCCGAGTGGATGGATAGGATCGAATATCTCGAATATGGCTATGAAGTTTGCGGCGATTATCGCATGAGGCTCAATCCCGCCGACCCTTATACCGGGCAACCAGCCACTACCTCCAAGGATGAAATAACCAAACTGCTCGATCGGCACCCCGGCAAACCCGGTGCCACACGTGCACGGCTCGCGCTCAGGCACATCTACGATCACTCGGCCTCGCCTATGGAGACCGCTTCGGCAATCGCCCTCTCGCTCCCAACAAGCGAAGGCGGCGTTGGTATCCGAGGTATCGAACTCAACAAACCGCTCGAGATCCCTCAACGTCTCTGGCATTGCACAAAAGCCCGAACACTCAAAATCGATGCCCTCATTACCTATAAGCGCAGGGAGCTCGGTATCGAATATAAGGGCGGTTTTCACGATGAGCTCGAGCGCAAGGGAGCAGATGCGGAGCGAGAAGCCGTTCTCTCCCAAATGGGATATCGAATCGTTACGCTCACTTCGGCTCAGTTCGGCAGCCAGCTCGCCTTTCACCGCGCCATGAACAACATTCGCGAAGCACTCGGCATGCCTCGCTGTACCGACACCGGGTACCAGCGAGAGCAAAACGAACTACGCAAGGCGCTTATCCGCAACTGGAAGGGCATGCGAGACGAAGAGGCACCTTCCGAATAGTGCCACTCCCGCGAACTCAATCCAAACGTGTACATCAGCCTTCAAAGATGTCGAAAAATGTCGGTTTTGGAGGGTGACGTACATGTTTGGGGAAGCGTGGGATCGAGACGTATTTCGATAACAAAAAAGCTCCCGTTGCTGGGAGCTTTCTCAACCAAAATGGCGGAGGAGGAGGGATTCGAACCCTCGTGACCTTATACAGGCCAAACGGTTTTCGAGACCGCCGCATTCAACCACTCTGCCACCCCTCCGCGTGGGGTAAAAACAAAGCAGGCTCGAAGGCCTGCTTTGGAATTAACTGGCGGAGAGTCAGGGATTTGAACCCTGGAGACGCTTTTGACGCCTACACGATTTCCAATCGTGCTCCTTCGGCCACTCGGACAACTCTCCGTTAAATGCGAAAGTCAGTATACACGAGGAATCGCAAAGTGCAAACAGAAAAGTTGGCATTTTTTAAAACGCTTTGCCGCGCTTGGCGTTGCAGTGGGGTTTGAGGTGCCAAAAAAACGGCTTCCGACCAGCGTGGTTGATCAACTCAATTGTTCAAAAGGGGTATTCATAAGCGACTTGGCGATGAATTCAAAAATCTTTGGATGGTGCTGTGGACCACTGGTATGCATTTCGCGACCACAGCCTTGTACCCGTTGACCTGCGGCTTAGCTCAGCTTGTCCCCACGGCACCGTATCTTGTCCACAGATCCGTCAAGCTCTTGGTCGGCATTTGGTTGGAATGCGCATGAAACGTCGTGCGAGTATGGGCATATGTGGAGGTCATGAGGTTGTAGCTGCAAATTATTGCAGCCTAGGAGGTTGAAAGATATTATTACCAAGTCTTTTCCTGCTTCAGGCGCACCTTCACGACCTGAAGCCACATTTGCCCAGAGGAGGTGACAATATGAAGGCTTATGAACTGCTGTTCTTTGTTGACCCGTCGCTCGACCCCGAGACTCGTCTCGCTGTTATGAAGCGTATCGATACCACGATCGCTGAGGGCGCTGGCAAGGTCGACTCCGTTGACGAGTGGGGCAAGCGCAAGCTCGCCTACGAGATCAACGACCTCACCGATGGTGACTACACCCTCATCAACTTCCACGCAGATCCTACCCAGATCGCCGAGCTTGATCGCGTCCTGCGCATCACCGACGCTGTGGTCCGCCACATGATCGTCCGTCGCGACGACCAGGAGTAAGACTGTCGTTTTGGACTGGGCTTGTGCCCCAAGAGGAAGTAGTGAGTTATGAGCATCAATCGAGTGAACATCACCGGTAACCTCACCCGCGATCCCGAGCTGCGCGCCACCGCCGGCGGAACCCAGGTTCTGTCCTTTGGCGTCGCCGTGAACGATCGTCGCCGCAACGCGCAGACTGGCGAGTGGGAGGACTATCCCAACTTTGTCGACTGCACCATGTTCGGCACCCGCGCCGAGGCCGTGAGCCGTTTCCTGGCAAAGGGAAACAAGGTCGCGATCGAGGGCAAGCTGCGCTACAGCTCTTGGGAGCGCGACGGCCAGCGCCGGAGCAAGCTTGAGGTCATCGTCGATGAGATCGAGTTTATGAGCTCCCGTGGTGGCCAGGGTGGCTACGATCAGGGCGGTTACGCCCCCGCAGCTCCCGCGCCCGCAGCACGTCCTGCCGCACCGGTGGCCACGCCGCCCGCGGTCGACGTCTACGATGAGGACATCCCATTCTAAGGGTTGTTCACCTATTTTTGAGTGAGAGGCGGCTTCGGTTCGCCGAAGTTGCCAAATGAAAGGTATTTTGACATGGCTAATGATTTTTCTGCACGTCAGCCGCGTCGTAAGTACTGCCAGTTCTGCAAGGAGAACACTGAGTTCATCGACTATAAGGACACTCAGCTTCTCCGTAAGTACATGACCGACCGTGGCAAGATCAAGCCCCGTCGCGTCACTGGCGCTTGCACGCAGCATCAGCATGACATCGCCAACGCCATCAAGCGCGCCCGCGAGATGGCTCTCCTGCCGTATACCGTCCCCGTGGTTTCCTCTCGTGGCAACCGCGACCGCGGCTAAGAAGGGAGACACATCATGAAGGTTATTCTTCTCGATGAGATCAAGGGCAAGGGCGGCGAGGGTGACGTCGTAGAGGTCGCTCAGGGTTACGCTGAGAACTTCCTGTTCCCCAAGAAGCTCGCTGTTGCCGCCACCAAGGGCAACCTCAAGCAGCTTGACGAGCGTCGCAACAACATCGCCAAGCGCGAGGCCGTCCGTCTGGCTACCGCCAACGAGACCAAGGCTGCCTTCGAGGGCAAGACGGTCACCGTTGACGTCAAGGTCGGCGACGAGGGCATCCTCTTTGGCTCCGTTACCGCCGCTATGATCGCTGATGCCATCAAGGCTCAGCTCGGTATGGACATCGACCGTAAGCGCGTCGAGCTCGGTAAGCCCATCAAGGTTGCCGGTGCCCACACCGTTGCCATCTCGCTGTACCGCGAGATCAAGGCCGAGGTTGTCGTTCTCGTCGGCGTTACCGCCGAGGAGCTCGCTGCCGAGGCTGAGGTCGAGGAGGCCGCTGAGGTCGCCGAGGCCGAGACCGCCGAGGTCGAGACTGAGGCTGCTGCCGAGTAGCATTTGCTGCAACGCAACAATCTTGTTCTAAGAAGGGCGCTCTGGGAGACCAGGGCGCCCTTTTGTTTTTTGCGCTGAGTGAGTGTCATGGCGAACGTTGCGCCGAAGTCCTATATACAGGACCGTTCATCCGTTTGGTTCGGTGATGATTGGCGGCGCGCGGCGCGTTTTGGGACCATGGCTGATACTATGGATGCTCGCAAGCGATATGAATGAGGATGCTCATGGCATATGACGATAGGGAGACCGGGCTGACGGTTGAGGACCGCGGCTCAAAGTTGGGTCTTCCCCAAAACCAAGATGCAGAGGCCAATGTACTGGCCGCTATGCTGCTATCGCCCGAGGTGGTCGAGGAGGCCCAGGTCGAGCTGCAGCCCGATGACTTCTACCGGCCCATTCATAAGACCATCTATACCGCGATGGTCGATATGTACAACAGCCGCATTCCCATCGACTCCATCTCGCTGATCGATTACCTGCGAAGCATCAACAAGCTCGATGCCGTGGGCGGCGAGGCGTACATTTTGGAGCTGATGGGTCAGACCCTGTCGCTCGTCAACTGGCAGCACCATGCCGCCATCGTTCGCCGCGATTCGATGCTGCGCGAGCTGATCGGCGCCACCAACGAGATCAACGCGCTGGCATATAACGCCCCCACCGACACCAAAGAGGTTGTCGAGCTGGCCGAGAGCAAGCTGCTCAAGGTCACGGCACGCGAGGTCAAGTCGAGCTACAAGACGCTGACCGAGTTTATGGTCGAGGCCTATAACGAGGCCGAGGAAGTGTGCCAGGCCGGTGGCCAGGCTGCGGGCGTGCCCACGGGCTTCCCGTCGCTCGACCGCATGCTCATGGGCTTCCGCGAGGGTCAGCTCATCATTATCGGCGCCCGTCCTGCTGTAGGTAAGACGTCGTTCGCTCTGAACCTGGCGCTCAACGCTGCCGCTGCTGGTTATACCGTCGGCTTCTTCTCGCTGGAGATGTCGGGCAAGGAAATTGCCCAGCGTCTGATTTGCGCCTACGCCATGATCTCGATCAGTGACTTCCGCATGGGCCGCATTAGCCCCGAGCAGTGGGCCAATATCAACGAGGCCACGCAGACCTTGTCCAAGCTCGATATTCTGATTGACGATACGCCCGGCACCACAGTGACCGAGATTCGCGCCAAGAGCCGCCGTATGCTCCATAACAAGGAGAAGGCAATCATCATTTTGGACTACCTGCAGCTGGTGAGTCCTCCGCCGGGACGCCGCTCCGAGAGCCGTACCGTCGAGGTCTCGGAGATGTCGCGTGGTTTGAAGATCATGGCCAAGGAGCTCAAGATCCCGCTCATCGCGCTGTCACAGCTCTCGCGTCAGGTCGAATCCCGTACCGGCAAGCGCCCGCAGCTTTCCGACCTTCGTGAATCGGGCTCCATCGAACAGGACGCCGATATCGTTATGTTCTTGGACCGCTCCGCCGACGAGGCCGAAGCCTCGCGCGACGATCGACCCGACGAGGGCGTTACGCGTATCGTCGTGGCCAAGAACCGTTCGGGCCCGATCGGCGACGTCGACCTGATGTTCCTGCCGGCATCCACCAAGTTCTATGAGCTTGATGGGGCACATGCCGAGGAGTAGGACAGGCGCCCGTTGCACGGGTATACTGGGAATGTTTTGTGCTTCTGCGTGCCGGCGTGGCGCGTAGACAGTCCATGAATGTAAGGAGTAAACATGCCGTCAACCGTTTTGGTCGGTGCCCAGTGGGGCGATGAGGGCAAGGGTAAGATTTGCGACCTGGTCGCCGGCGACTTCGATGCCGTCGTGCGCTACTCGGGCGGCAACAACGCCGGTCACACCATCGTCGTCAACGGCAAGAAGTACGGCCTGCACCAGGTGCCCTCCGGCATCATGTATTCTGACCACGTGTCGGTGATCGGTAACGGCTGCGTCGTCAACCCCAAGGTTGTCCTTGAGGAGATCGACATGTTCGAGGCCGACGGCATCACCACCAAGAACCTCAAGATTAGCGGCAACGCGCATGTCATCATGCCGTACCACATCGATCTGGATGGCGCCTTTGAGCAGAAGCTCGGCAAGAAGAACATCGGTACCACCAAGCGCGGCATTGGTCCGTGCTATCAGGACAAGATGGCTCGCATCGGCCTGCGCATGCAGGACATGCTGGACGAGGCGCTGTTCCGCGACAAGCTGGAGACCGCTCTCGCCCGCGTGAACCCCGAGCTCGAGCTCATCTACAACCTGCCCACCTACACCGTGGACCAGATTTGCGACGAGTACCTGCCGATGGCCGAGCGCCTGCGCCCCTACATCACCGAGACGAGCCTGCTGCTCAACAACATGATCGATGAGGGCAAGGACCTGCTGTTTGAGGGCGCCCAGGCGACGCTACTCGACATCGACCACGGCACCTATCCGTACGTGACGTCTTCCAACTGCACCGCCGGCGGCGCCATCACCGGCTCCGGCGTCGGTATGAAGAACGTCAACCGCGTGCTGGGCGTCATGAAGGCCTATATCACCCGCGTCGGTTCGGGCCCCATGCCCACCGAGCTTTCCTATGAGTCCGAGGCCGGCCACACGCTGACCGAGGAGGGCTATGAGTACGGTGTGACCACCGGTCGCCGTCGTCGCTGCGGCTGGTTCGACGGCCCCATCGCCAACTACGCCTCGCGCGTCAACGGCCTCACCGACATCGCCATGACCAAGCTCGACGTGCTTTCGGCCTTCGACACCATTAAGGTGTGCGTGGCCTACGACGTCGATGGCGAGCGTTACACGAGCGTGCCCGAGCACCAGGTGCGCTTTGAGCATGCCAAGCCCATCTACGAGGAGCTTCCTGGCTGGAAGTGCGACATCACCGGTTGCCGCAGCTTTGACGAGCTGCCGCAGGAGGCTCAGGACTACGTGGCGTTTATCGAGGATCTGGCACACACCCGCGTGACGTTCATTGGCGTTGGCGCTGGTCGCGAGCAGATCATCAACCGATTCTGGAAGTAATCGGGACTATTTGGTTATTGCGATATACCCCTTTGCAGCCCGGACGGGCGGCCGAGGGGTATATTTGCTTGCAAAGGGCTCGCGCGGAGCGGGCCGTTCATCCATAGAGGAGGCACCCTTGAAGGCGGACACTCAAACCATCGACATCCTGTTGTTGGGCAGCGGCGGCCGTGAGCATGCTTTGGCAGCTAAGCTCGCAGCATCACCGCGCGCCGGCAAGCTCTACATCGCGCCGGGTAACGGCGGCACCGCGAGCTGCGGCGAGAACGTTGTTCTCGACGACTGCGATCCTGCGGCCGTGGCGGCGTTTGCGCAGAGCCACGGATGCGGACTCGTGGTAATTGGCCCCGAGGCTCCGCTCGTGGCGGGCGTGGCCGACGCCGTGCGCGCGGCGGGTATTCCCTGCTTTGGCCCGGGTGCCGAGGGCGCCCAGATGGAGGGCTCCAAGCTGTTCTCCAAGCAGCTCATGGAGCGCGCCGGTATCCCGACGGCAGCCTACGGCTCGTTTACCGACGAGGCTTCGGCTCTTGCCTATGTGCGTGAGCAGGGCGCTCCGCTGGTCGTCAAGGCTGACGGCCTGGCCGCAGGCAAGGGCGTTATCGTGGCGACTGAGCTCGAGCAGGCCGAAGAGGCCGTGCGCGAGTGTTTTGGCGGCACCTTTGGCGATGCCGGCAATACCGTGGTCATCGAGGAGATGCTGACCGGCCCCGAGTGCTCGCTGCTGGCCTTTACCGACGGCAAGACCGTGCGCCCCATGGCCACTTCGCAGGACCACAAGCGTGCGCTCGAGGGCGACAAGGGTCCCAACACCGGTGGCATGGGCGTTTACAGCCCGGTACCCATCGTGACCGACGAGGAGCACGCCACGATGGTGAAGGTCATGGAGCAGACCGTGGCCGAGCTCGCTGCCGAGGGCATCGACTACCGCGGCTGCCTGTATGGCGGCTTTATGCTCACCCCCGCCGGCCCCAAGGTGCTGGAGTTCAACGCCCGCTTTGGCGACCCCGAGACGCAGGTCGTGCTGCCGCGCCTCAAGAACGACCTGGTCGAGGTTATGCTCGCCTGCGCCAACTGCGAGCTTGATCAGATTGAGCTCGACTGGCGTGACGAGTGGGCCGTGGCTGTTGTTCTGACGAGCGCGGGCTATCCCGGCAGCTACGAGAAGGGCAAAGTCATCACCGGCATCGCCGACGCCGAGGCCATGGAGAACGTGACCGTGTACCATGCCGGCACCGCCGTGGTGGACGGTCAGCTCGTGACCAACGGCGGCCGTGTGCTTGCCGTGACCGCTCTGGGCGACACGTTCGAGAACGCTCGCAACCTTGCCTACGAGGCCTGCGAGAAGATTGATTTTGAGGGCAAGACCCTGCGTCACGACATCGGCCTGCGCGCGCTGCGCGGCCGCGACGCCTAGGATGCCTAAAGTCCGAGAGGAATGAGACGGATGGACGAGAAGAACGAAGAGCTCGTGGACGCGCAGATCGTCGAAGAGGACAGCCGCATGTATGGGCACGCCGAGGGCGAGCCTGGTGGCGAGGTCGCTGACGAGCCGGCGCTGGTGCTGGGCGACGACGACCCGCACGATGCCGAGCTGCACGAGAAGATTCTTTCGGAGGAGTGCGCCTGGAAGGGCAAGATCCTTGACGTCCACCGTCTTGAAGTTGAGCTGCCCAACGGTCACCGCAGCGCCCGCGATATCGTTCGCCATCCGGGCGCGGCGGCCGTTGTGGCGCTTACCGAGAGCGGCAAGATCGTACTGGTGCGTCAGTACCGCACCGCCATCGACCGCGTGACGGTCGAGATTCCCGCCGGCAAGCTCGATCCAGGCGAGGACCCGCTCGATTGCGCCAAGCGCGAACTGCATGAGGAGACGGGCTTTAGGGCCGGTCGCATTCGCTTTTTGACGTCGATTGTCACGTCCTGCGGTTTTTGCGATGAGATCATCCACATCTACTTGGCTACCAAGCTCGAGTTTGATGCGCCCAACCCCGATGATGACGAGTTTGTCAACGTGGACCTCGTGCCGCTGCACGAGCTGATCGACGCCGTACTCGACGGCAAGATCGAAGACGCCAAGACTGTCGTGGGTGCGCTTGCCTGCGACAGCATTGCTCATCGTTTGGGTGGTGCTGAACTGTAACGAGCGGGGATAGCCCTGGGGCAAGTGCTACTGATTACTTTGTCCCAGGGCCTTACGTTGCTGATATTTCTTTGAGGATCACATGCTGAAGAGGTTTCTTTCTTACTACAAGCCCCAGATGGGGCTTTTTGTTGCTGATACTGTTTGCGCTCTGGTGCTCGCCGCCATTGACTTGGCGTTTCCTATTATTCTGCGCAATTTGACCGGTGGGCTGTTTACCCAGGGCCAGGCTGCCATTATGCAGGCGCTCGGTATGATCGCGGTGGGGCTGGTGCTGATGTATGCCGTTCGCTGCGCCTGCCGCTACTTTGTGAGCTACTGGGGCCACGTGATGGGTGCGCGCATGGAGTCCAAGATGCGCGAGGACCTGTTTGACCAGTACGAGCGCTTTAGCTTTGCGTACTTCGACCGCAACAGTTCGGGCGACATGATGAGCCGCGTGGTCAACGATCTGTTCGATATCTGCGAGGCGGCGCATCACGTGCCCGAGTGGATCATCATCTGCGGCATCGAGATTATCGGCTCGTTTGTGATCCTCTTTACCATCGCCCCGGTGCTGGCACTTGCCATGGCTGTGGTGACGGCGGCGTTTGCGGTCATCATGTTTTGGCAGAACATGCGTATGCGCGAGGTCTTTAGCGACAACCGCAAAAAGATCAGTGGCATCAATGCGCAGCTGCAGGATTCGCTGGCGGGCATGCGCGTAGTCAAGAGCTTTGCCAACGAGGAGACCGAGCGTGCCAAGTTCCGCGCCTCCAACAATCGCTATCTTTCGTCCAAGGAGAACATGTATCACGCCATGGGCGTCTATACCGCGACGTATGGCCTGCTCTCTGGTGTGCTCTATGTGATCGTGGTGCTGCTGGGCGGCTGGCTGGTCGCCCAGGGACAGCTGCAGGCGGTCGATATGGCGACCTTTGCACTCTATATTTCGCTGTTCTGCACGCCGCTCGAGACACTCGTCAATTCGGCCGAAACGTATCAGAAGGCTATCGCCGGCTTTAAGCGTATGGACGAGGTGCTTTCGACCGCGCCGGATATCCAGGACAAGCCGGGCGCTACGGATCTGCAGGTGACTGCCGGCGCCGTGGAGTATCACGACGTGTGCTTTAACTACGAGGATGTTGAGCTGGGCGAGGGCGATGCCGACGAGCGTCCCGTTATCGACCATATGGACCTGTCCATCAAGCCCGGGCAGACCATCGCTTTGGTTGGCCCTTCGGGCGGTGGCAAGTCCACGACCTGTTCGCTGCTGCCGCGCTTTTATGACGTGGCTGCCGGATCCATTAGCATCGACGGCCAGGACGTGCGTGATGTGACGCAGCAGAGCCTGCGTCGCGCCATCGGCCTGGTGCAGCAGGATGTCTACCTGTTTGACGGTACGATTGGCGAGAACATCGCCTACGGCAAGCCGGGCGCTACGGCAGAAGAGATCGCCGAGGCCGCCCGTCGCGCCAACATCGATGCCTTTATCGAGTCGCTTCCGCAGGGCTACGACACCGTGGTGGGCGAGCGCGGCAGCCGTCTTTCGGGCGGACAGAAGCAGCGCGTTGCCATCGCGCGCGTGTTTCTCAAGAACCCCAAGATCCTGATTTTGGACGAGGCGACGAGTGCTTTGGATAACGAGAGCGAGGAGGCGGTGCAGGAGTCACTCGAAGAGCTGGCACGCGGCCGCACCACGATTATCATCGCCCACCGTCTTTCGACCATTAAGCATGCCGATGAGATTGCGACCGTTGAGCATGGTCGCGTTGTGGAGCGTGGCACGCACGAGGAGCTTCTCGCCCGTGGCGGCACCTATGCCCGTTACTATCGAATGCAGTTCGAAGGTGCGCGTGCGCACGAGCTCGACTGATTGATATGACAGGAAGATCATGGCTGATAAGAACCCTTTGACTCCGGAAGAAGTGACGGAGTTATTCTCCGAAATCGATGCATCCGGCGTCTTGGATCCCACGCTCGCCAAAAAGCGTACCGAGCGCATGCGTGAGAAGGAGGCTGCGGCCAAGCGCGGTGACAAAGCGGCGCTAGCGCAGCTGCGCAGCGAGGACCGCGCGAGCCAGGCAAAACATATCGACCCGCTGTCCGAGGACGATCCTTCGGGCTCGCAGGTGAGCCATACCATTACGAAGACCGCGATGGCCGTGGTCATCGGTATTTTGGTGCTGATCGTGGGCATGCAGATTGGCTACGGCGTGATGCGTCGTCTGAATACCGCCAACCTGTCCGAGAGCGTTTCGGTCGATACCGTTTCGACGGCGCTGAAGGGTGGACTTGAATGGGGCAACGGCTTTACGCAGTTCCCGCTCGACTTCACCGTCGATGAAGCCGATGAACGCACGGGCACGGTCGAGGTGACGGTGTTGGACACATCGTCTGCCAACGAGCTCGAGCTGCTGTCCAACGGGCAGATTCAGGCCGCGGCGCTTGCGACCAACGCGTTGCTCAACGATAAGATCGACCGCGTGGTGTATAACGTTCACGCCTATATCGACGAGGATAGCAACATTCAGCACGATTCCTTCTTTGGCATGTTCCCCGCGCGCGGCCACCAGAGCGCCATTTTGACGTTCGTGTGGACCAAGAGCTCATCCAACGCCACGAGTATCGACTGGAAGATGCGCATCGTGAGTATGGATGACACCATCGCCGAGCGCATTCAGAAGCAGGTGAACTCGGTGTCGTCGTTGATTGAGGACCCGGTGGTGAGCCAGACCAAGATTGACGAGGAAAAGGCCGAACGTGACCTGGAGCATCGTCTGCATGGCCGCGAGATTTTCCGCGGCGGCAAGCCCGATCGCACACCGTCCGAACTGCTGGAGCAGGACAAGAAATAATAAGACGTCATCATCCCGCGTGAGCCACAAGCCTCGCGGGATGATTTTTTTAATCCCCGTCCCAGAAAAATCATTATGCATAGAAAGTCATAATTATCATTTCGTAAACATTTCGATGAAATTAACGCCATGAGGCATACTTGCGGTTACAATACCGCGAGGCCTAACTACACACCTTTAAGCCGGTCCTGTGAGACCGGGAAGGAGAATTATGGCGAACAACCATACCGCGGGCGCTGCCGCCCGCACCTTCGCGCCCAGCGAGCTTTGCCAGCGTATGCTGGCCAAAACCAGCAAGGGCACCTGCGGTCCCTGCATCCTGTATCTTGAGGATGGGACCATTTTTTATGGACGTGCATGCGGCGCCGAGGGCACCGCGACCGGCGAAGTCTGCTTCAACACCTCGCTCGAGGGCTACTTTGAGGTCATGACCGACCCGAGTTATGCCGGCCAAATCGTAACCATGACCTATCCGCAGATCGGCAACTACGGTATCGACGAGGCCGACGTCCAGTCGGCCTTCTCCGGCGACGCCGTGCGCCCTGCGAGCGCTCCGGCCATGCGCGGCATGATCGTTCGCGACATGTGCGCCACGCCTTCTAACTGGCGTTCGGCCGTCAGCGTGCCGGAGTACCTGCGCGCTCACGGCATCGTCGCTATCGAGGGTGTCGACACTCGCGCCCTGGTGCGCCATCTGCGCGACAATGGTTCCAAGATGGGCATTATCTCGACCGAGATCTTCGACGTCGACGAGCTTGTCGAGCGTCTGGCCGCTGCGCCCACGCTGGTAGGCGAGAACCTGGTCAAGACCGTGAGCTGCCCTGAGCCCCACGCCTTTGCCGCCGTCGACCTGCCTGCCACGCATGACTTTGCACTTGCGGCTGCCGCTCCTGCCCGTCACAAGGTGGTCGCCTACGACTGCGGTGTGAAGCGCGGTATTCTGGAGGGGCTGGTCCGCGCCGGCTGCGACCTTACCGTCGTGCCGTGGGATACGCCCGCCCAGCAGGTGCTCGACATGAATCCCGACGGTGTCTTTTTGTCCAATGGCCCCGGCGACCCCGACGCTGTGGTGGAGACCTACGAGCAGGTGCAGCAGCTGATCGGCAAGGTGCCGGTCTTTGGCATTTGCCTGGGCCATCAGATGATCAGCCTGGCCTGCGGCGCCCAGATGGAAAAGCTTAAATTCGGTCACCGCGGTGGCAACCAGCCGGTCATGAACCTGGTAAGCCGTCGCGTGGAGATTACCGCGCAAAACCATGGCTTTGGCCTGCTGTTCCCCAGCCTGGGCAAGCTTGTTCCCGAGCTTTCCGGCGGCGAGACCGAGCATGCGGCCGATGGAGATCTGCGCGTCTGGGTGCGCCGCGGAATCGCGCCGGTCGTGATGAACGAGCGCTTTGGCCGCATTCGCCTGACGCACGTGAACCTCAACGACGGCACCGCCGAGGGCATCCAGCTGCTCGACGCCCCGTGCTTCTCGGTCCAGTACCACCCCGAGGCTTCGCCTGGCCCCACCGATGCCCACTATCTCTTTACCGCCTTTACGCGACTCATGGACGGCGAGGAGAACTACCTGGACATCGATACCGCGAAGGACCGCCTTGCCGGCTGGAACTTTGCTGAGTCCGAGACCGCTGAGACCGAGGAGAACTAACATGCCTAAACGTACTGACATCAAGCGCATCCTCGTCATTGGTTCGGGCCCCATCGTCATCGGCCAGGCCTGCGAGTTCGACTACTCCGGCGCCCAGGCCTGCAAGGTGCTCAAGGAGGATGGCTTTGAGGTCATCCTGGTCAACTCCAACCCGGCGACCATCATGACCGACCCGGGTCTTGCCGACCGCACCTATGTCGAGCCCATCACCGCTGAGTTTATCGAGCGCGTAATCAAGAAAGAGCGCCCGGACGCGCTGCTGCCCACGCTGGGCGGCCAGACCGGTCTGAACGCCGCCGTCGAGCTGGCGAAAGACGGTACGCTCGACAAGTACGGCGTCGAGATGATCGGCTGCGACCTGGCCGCCATCGAGCGCGGCGAGGATCGCAAGCTCTTTAACGAGGCCATGGCCGAGATCGGCCTGGAGGTCGCGCGCTCGGGCTATGCCTACAGCGTGGCCGACGCCGAGGCTATCGCCGAGCGCGTGGGCTATCCCTGCGTACTGCGCCCGAGCTTTACCCTCGGCGGCGCCGGCGGCGGCATCGCGCATACCCACGATGAGCTTGTCTCCATCGTGAGCCAGGGCCTGGAGCTCTCGCCCGCCCACGAGGTGCTGGTCGAGGAGTCCATCGAGGGCTGGAAAGAGTATGAGATGGAGGTCATGCGTGACCACGCCGGCAACGGCATCATCGTGTGCTCCATCGAGAACCTTGACCCCATGGGCGTGCATACCGGCGACTCCATCACCGTGGCGCCGGCGCAGACGCTCTCCGACCTTGAGTATCAGCGCATGCGTGTCGCGTCGCTTGCCATTCTGGAGAAGATTGGCGTCGAGACCGGCGGCTCCAACGTGCAGTTTGCCGTGAACCCCCAGACCGGCCGCCTGATCGTCATCGAGATGAACCCGCGCGTGAGTCGTTCGTCCGCGCTGGCCTCCAAGGCTACGGGTTTCCCCATCGCTAAGGCCGCCGCGCGCCTTGCCGTGGGCTACACACTCGACGAGATCGTCAACGACATTACCAAGGCAACGCCCGCCTGCTTTGAGCCCACGATTGACTACTGTGTGGTCAAGGTGCCGCGCTTTGCCTTCGAGAAGTTCAAGGGTACCGACCCCACGCTCACCACGCGCATGAAGGCAGTGGGCGAGATTATGGCGATTGGCCGCACCTTTGAGGAGGCCTTCGGCAAAGCCATGCGCTCGCTGGAGGACGGTCACCAGGGTATCTGCGCCGGTGGCAAGGAGGGTGCCGATAAGCTGAGCGACGACGAGCTCGCTCAAGCCGTGGCCACGCCGACCGAGCACCGCATCTTCTTTGTGGTCGAGGCCCTGCGCCGTGGCTGGGACATCGCTCGCATCCATGCCACCTGCGGCATCGACCCGTGGTACCTCAACCGCATCAACGACATGGTGCAGGTCCAGGAGAGCATCCGCGGCCTGCGTGTGGAGGATATCGACGCCGACGCGATGCGCCTGCTCAAGCAGTACGGCACGAGCGACGCCGAGATCGCCGCGCTGACCGGCTCGGACGAGCGCTTTGTGCGCGCCTATCGCAAGGGCCTTGGCGTGGTTCCCAGCATGAAGACGGTCGATACCTGCGCTGCGGAGTTCTCGAGCGCCACGGAGTACCACTACAAGACGTACGAGAACATCTACCGCACGAGCCCGGATGCCAAGAAGTGCGTGGCTCCCGACGAGACCACGCCGGCGGACAAGCCCAAGGCGATGATCCTGGGCGCCGGCCCCAACCGCATTGGCCAGGGTATCGAGTTCGATTACTGCTGCGTGCACGCGAGCTACGCGCTGGCGGCCCGCGGCTTTGAGACCATCATGGTCAACTGCAATCCCGAGACCGTTTCGACCGACTACGACACGTCCGACCGTCTGTACTTTGAGCCGCTCACCTACGAGGACGTCATGGATGTCATCGATGTTGAGCGACCCGACGGCGTCGTGGTGACGCTCGGCGGCCAGACTCCGCTTAAGCTGGCGCGCATGCTCGAGGAAAGCGGCGTGAACATCATGGGCACCAAGCCCGATACCATCGACTTTGCCGAGGACCGCGAGCGCTTTGCCGCCCTGCTCGACAAGCTGGGCATCATGTACCCGCCGGCGGGCCAGGCCACCTCGTTTGAGGAGGCCGAGGCCGTGGCCGCGCACATTGGCTACCCGCTGCTGGTACGTCCGAGCTACGTGCTGGGCGGCCGCGGCATGATGATCGCCTACGATGCCGAGCATCTGCGCGATTATATGGCCGAGGCTGCACGCATTAGCCCCGACTACCCGGTGTATCTGGATCGCTTCTTGGAGGGTGCGATCGAGTCCGATGTCGACGCCCTGTGCGATGGCGAAGAGGTCTACATCGGCGGCATTCTGGAGCATATCGAGGAGGCCGGCATTCACTCCGGCGACTCTGCGACCTGCATCCCGCCGTTCAGCTTTAGCGAGAGCCTGCAGGCAAAGCTTCGCGAGACCACGCGCCGCATCGCGATGGCGCTGGGCGTACGCGGCCTGGTTAACGTGCAGTACGCCATCAAGGGCGAGACCGTTTACGTGATCGAGGCCAACCCGCGTGCCAGCCGCACCGTGCCGTTTATCTCCAAGGCCACCGGCGTGCCGCTGGCCAAATGTGCGGCGCGTATCATGGCGGGCGATTCCATCGCCAGCCTGGGCCTGCCGAGCGACGAGCGTCAGCTCGATTGGTTCTGCATGAAGGAAGCCGTTATGCCCTGGGGTCGTTTCCCCGGTGCCGACGTTATCCTGGGGCCCGAGATGAAGTCGACGGGCGAGGTCATGGGTATCGCCAAGAGCTATCCCGAGGCATATGCCAAGACGCAGCTGGCGATTGACTACAAGCTGCCCGACCCGAGCGCCGGCAAGGTGTTCATCAGCGTGTGCGACCGTGACAAGCGCCACATCCTTTCGGTCGCGCGTATCCTGCGCTACCTGGGCTTTGATATCTGCTCCACCGAGGGCACGGCGCGCGTGCTGCGCGGCGGCAACGTGACCTGCGAGGTCGTTGAGAAGATTAGCGGCCCGCACGACGGCGAGCGTCCCAACATCGGTGACCTGATCGCCGATGGCAAGATTGCGGTAATCATCAACACGCCGTACGGCCCGGGTTCGCGTGGCGACGGCTATCTGTTGCGTACCGAGGCGGTGCGCCGCGGCGTGACCTGCGTGACGGCGATGTCTGCCGCCAACACGTACGTGAGTGCCATCGAGGCCGTGCGCGAAGACCAGCAGGGTCACGGCAGCGCCAACGACATGGGCATGGACGTCATCGCCCTGCAGGACCTGCCGCAGTACACGGTGTAGTGTGACCTGTCCGGCCGGGGCGGGAGGGGCCGAGATTTCCCCCTTTCGCTCCGGCTGCAAGCAGAGTCGCTCAGGAGGAAACTCGGCCCCTCCCGCCCCGGCCTGCGGTGACTTGGCTGCACCGTGTGCTGCCGAAGGGGCTTTGCGCGATGACTAGGGCTGAATAAAAAGTGAGTGTGGGATCCGCCGTTCGTTCGAACGGCGGATCCCACGTTAATATTTCAGCCAACGTATGTCATGGCAATTCCCGGTAGGTCGCAGGGTGGCGGCTGAGCCTTTCCCTCGGGAAACTTCGCGAAGCCCAGTTCCCGAGGGAAAGGCTCAGCCGCCACCACAAAGACCGCAGGGACGGGAGCAGCTATACTACTCTCAGTAGTTAAGGGTCGCGGATCCGCCGCGTCGCCGCTCTCAACAGGAGGTCTTTGTTTATGGCAGATCAAAAGCCGGTTGTCGGGATCATTATGGGCTCCAAGTCCGATCTGGGCGTTATGGAAGGTTGTACCGCCGAGCTCGAGGCGCTGGGTGTGCCCTATGAGCTCGTCATTGCGAGCGCACACCGCACGCCGGCGAAGGTCCATGAGTGGGCTTCGACTGCTGCCGATCGCGGTATCAAAGTGATTATCGCCGCCGCCGGCAAGGCCGCTCACCTGGGTGGTGTCGTGGCTGCCTTTACGCCGCTGCCGGTCATCGGCGTGCCTATGAAGACGAGTGACCTGGGCGGTATGGATTCGCTGCTGTCGATGGTGCAGATGCCTTCGGGTGTGCCCGTGGCCTGCGTTGCCATCAACGGCGCCAAGAACGCCGCCATCTACGCCACGCAGATTCTAGGCGCTTGCGACCCCGAGTACCGCAAGGTTATCGAGAAGATGAAGCAGGAGATGGCCGACGCCTAGGCGTTCCGCCGTTTCACCGCAGTATAAGGAGAGCCATGTCTGACTATCAGGGAAAACGATTCAAGGCTTCTCAGATCCCCGATCCGTCGAAGCCGAGTGCTGCCCATGGGGCACAGCAGGGTCGGACATCCTCTCCTCAGCAGCCGCGCGCGCCGCGCCCCGTGACGCCGGCGACGCATCGTCGACAGGACGCGCCAGCCGCATATCGACCTTCATCTTATAGCAACGCTAAGAAGCCGCCCCGGTCTTCATCGCATGCCGCGCCGTCGGATTACACCGAGCCGCCGCGCAAAAAGGGCCGCTCCATTATTCCCATTCTGCTCATCATCATCGGCATCGGCCTAATCGTTGCCGCTGCCGCCATCTTTATCAACGCGCAGATTGGCTACAAGCAGGCGAGCGAGTCGTATCAAAAGATCGAAAAACAATATATAAGCGACAAGGACGCCAGCGGCGTGCCGATTATCGACTTTGATGCACTTGCCCAGACGAATCCCGAGGTTGTGGGTTGGATTTACGCGCCCGGCACCAACATCAACTATCCCGTCGTGCAGACCAACAACAACTCCAAATACCTCAACACGCTGTTTGACGGTACGGCTAACGCGTCCGGTGCCATCTTCTTGGATAGCGACGATACCGCGCCGGGAATGGTTGACCAGCAGACCACGATCTACGGCCACCATATGAACGATGGGTCGATGTTCAACGTGATTTCGGACACCACCGACCAAGTGACGTTCGATAGCATCGAGTACGTGTATTACATCACGCGCGACGCAACGTATAAGCTGCGTCCGCTGGCGACCAAGGTCGTTGAGGATACGTACTCCAAGGCGCGCGCGACCAACTTTGAGGGCGACGACGGGCTCAAGAACTATCTGTCCGAGATGCTCGACGGCGCCTCTGCCGTGGCGAGCGATGCCACCGATCGTGCCGCTTCGGCAACCAAGGTCGTGACGCTTGTGACCTGTCGTTCGTTATCGCTGAGCAACACGCGTGCTGTCATGGTGCTCACGCCGGTCGAGGAATAAGTTGTTCGAGAGTAGCTAAAAAGCCCCGTTCCAAATTGGCTACTCGACGACGGTAAGGGAGAAATGATGCTCGAGAATGGCAAAACGATGCCTTCGGTTGATGCTTGGCTGCGCGAGGCCAAGGCCGATTCGTCGGCACCTGCGTGCGGTATGTATCTGACGCATAACGGCGTGGTGCGCGCGACGCCCAAGTCCGAGGTCCGCGGGATCGAAACCGATGGCGTAGCTCCCGGACGCAGGGTGGGCGGCATGGTGTTCGGTTTCGATGCTCAGAAGGTGCAGGCTGCTATCGAGGCCACGCGCGCGATGCCGGGTATCGGCTATGTGCGCGTGTGGCTGGCAAGCGGCGAGCTTGCCGTAGGTGACGACATCATGCTCGTGCTCATTGGCGGGGACATTCGCCCGCACGTGGTCGATGCGCTGCAGGCGCTCGTTGGCACCATCAAAAATGAGTGTGTGAGTGAGGTTGAGCGCGAGGCGTAGAGGTTTGCGTCGATAGAAGGCTCGTTTATAAAAATGCCCGCCGGTACGTGTGATACCGGCGGGCATTTTGCGTTTTGGGCGCGGTGAGCGCTACACGCGCGTTGCATCCTTGGGGCTCATGGTCATGCTCTGGAAGCGATTCTCCATAAAGTCATTATCGAAGTACTTGCCGTAGAACTGCGCAACGGGAATATCCGGTTCCGTGCCGTTGACGCGCTGGTACCAGTAGTCGAGCGACTGCAGCGTCATGACGCCGTCGATCAACATGACGGCGGTCAGGATGACGGTAGCAGAGTAGCGGCGTTTCCATGGAATCATATTGATGAGCTTAAGCAGGCGCGGCAGCAAGACCTTGATCCAGATGAGGCCACCCAGGCCCCACATGCAGGCAAACGGCGTGCATGTGCGTCCCCCGGTCAATACCGCGATGGGATCGGGCATGCCGAATAGCCTAATGTGTGAATAGCTCCACGACACCACGCCAAATGAGGTCTGCATAAACCAGCCTACAAACACCTCGAAAGCGCCGCCGATCAGGGCACTTACCAGGAAAATGATCAGAGGATTCTTTTTATAGAAGCGGTTGAGCGCCATGGTCATGAGCACCGCGCCAAATCCGTAGATGGGGCTAAAGGGGCCAAATAGCATACCGGCACGGTCCTGATAGACGCCGGGATCGACGACGACCATATGCCAGACTTCCTCGAGAATGAGACCTAACACGCTGCAGACGAAGAATACCCAGAACAGGTTGAAGTAGTTGAGCTTGATGTAGCCTTCGCCGGTTTCATCGCGCCCGAGCATGCCCTCGGCGGCGGCGTCGCGATCGAGCATTTCCTGCAGGCGGCGTTGCAGCTCGCGCTCCTGGCGCAGCGTGGGGTCGACGGTGGTCGAAAGCGCGACGAGGATGCCGAGCTGGATGGCGGGGCGCAGCAAGAAAGGCCCGATGCCCTGGAGCATCACGTCAACCAAAAGCTCGACGACGGTCAATGCGATAAGGATATAGGACAGACGGGCGGCATTGCGGCGCTGGTTCTTGATGAGGTCAAGGCCAAAGATGATCAAGATGACGGCACTGGCAGCCGAGAGCATGATGCCGGCGACAATCAGTCCGACCGCGACGAGCGTGTTGTCGCCGAGCTTGGCGGCGGCGTTGCCGTTGATGAGCGCGGTGATGACCTGCCACATAAAGGCGCCGACCGACGGGAGCGTGCCCACGCCGGACAGGATGCACAGGACGGCGTATACCTTAATGATGAGGGGGATCTTCTTGACCTCCGTGGCGCTGGGGACGCTGGGGTCGAGTTCGTTTCGATCCATACATAACCTTTCTCGTTTTGCTGTAGGTACAAGGATACGCCGCCGACCTGCCAAAAGACAGGACGAACGTCCCAATTGCAACAATGCAAGCCCCAACGGCGGGCGAGACGCGTCGCAACGGAAGTATGCGGGATCGTCGGCCCCGAGGCAGTTGCCCAATAAAATGTTTGGCTGCAAAACGGATTATAAGCTCGGTGGGCTTTTAAAAAGCGCTGTTCATGCGCGGGAGTGCTTGTCTTGCCGTGCGTATAATAGGGCAGGTAACGCCAAATAACGAGGCTCTGAGGGGATGCCATGTCTCAAGAAACCATCCGCGCGGCCGAGCGTGCCGCGGGACAGGTGAAGACCATGTCGACGTATGATCCGGACTCCGACCAGCTGCATGAGGAATGCGGCATTTTTGGTGTGTGGGCACCCGATCGCGATGTGGCTCGACTGACGTACTTTGGTCTGCGCGCGCTGCAGCATCGCGGCCAGGAATCGGCGGGAATCGCCGTGGGTGATGGCGGCACGGTTATGGTCCGCAAGGATCTGGGCCTGCTCGACCGCGTGTTCTCCAACGCCGACCTGTCGACACTCTCCGGCCAGCTGGCCGTGGGCCACGTGCGCTATGGCACTGCCGGTGCCAAGAGCTGGGAAGCCTCGCAGCCGCATCTTTCTACCATCAACAGCGTCATCATCGCGCTTGCTCACAACGGCACTCTGGTCAACACCGACGAGCTGCGCCGCCAGCTGATCGAGCTGGGCGTGCCGTTCCTCTCCAACTCGGATTCCGAGGTCGCGACCAAACTCATCGGCTACTTTACTCAGCGTACAGGCCATCTGCGCGAGGGCATTCGCAAGACCATGGAGCTCGTGCGCGGCGGCTACGCCATGACGCTCATCAACGAGCAGGCGCTCTACGCATTCCGCGATCCGCACGGCATTCGCCCGCTCGTGCTGGGCAAGCTGGTGGACGAGGGTCTGGACCAGGCCGATGCCGCATCCGTTTCGCAGCTGCCGTCGCAGGACGGCGCCGCGACGGTCGACTCCGCCGTCCGTGTCACGCGCGCTGGCGGCTGGGTCGTTGCTTCCGAGACGTGCGCGCTCGACATCGTGGGCGCCGAGTACGTCCGTGACGTTCGTCCCGGCGAGATCTTGCGCATCAGCGCCGAGGGTCTGGTATCCGAGCAGGGCGTGCCTGCCGCCGAAGAGCCCGCCAACTGCATCTTTGAGCAGGTCTACTTCGCCCGTCCCGACTCCATCATGAACGGCAAGAGCGTCTATGCCTGCCGTTATGACATGGGTCGTCAGCTGGCACACGAGGAGCCCGTCGAGGCCGACCTGGTCATCGGTGTGCCCGACTCCGGCCTGCCGCCCGCGGAGGGGTATTCGCATGAGAGCGGTATTCCCTTTGGCGAGGGCCTTATCAAGAACCGCTACGTGGGCCGTACGTTTATTGAGCCTACGCAGGAGTTGCGCGCCATGGGCGTGCGTATGAAACTCAACCCGCTGCGCGACAACATCGAGGGCAAGCGCCTGGTCGTGATCGACGACTCCATCGTGCGCGGCACCACCATGGTGCAGCTCGTCAAGATGCTGCGCAACGCCGGCGCCAAGGAGATTCACATCCGCATCAACTCGCCCGAGGTCATCTGGCCCTGCTTCTACGGCATCGATACCGACGTGCAGTCGCAGCTCATCAGCGCCAACAAGACGGTCGACGAGATTTGCGAGTATATCGGCGCCGATTCGCTGGCCTTCCTTTCGGTCGAGGGCCTGCTGAAGGTCATGCCCAAGGGCGGCTACTGCGATGCGTGCTTTACCGGCCGCTACCCCGTGGCGATTCCCGAGAGCTTTGGCCGCGACAAGTTTATGGAGGGCTTTAAGCCCCGCAACTTGGATAAGCCGCTGCACTTTGACGACGACGCCGTGGTCGAGAAATACGACGACCGCAGCTGGGAAGAGAAGCACGGCGAGGCCTAAAACCTGCCATGTAGGGACAGGTTTATTTTGGTAGGTTTTACCTGCTGTTTTGTTGATATGACGGCGCGCGTTGTTATGGCGCGCGCCGAAATGAACGCAACTATGAGCACCGTTTGGCGCCCGCGCGGCGCCACGGTAGTGGGAGAGGAAGGCTCAGATGAGCGACAGCAAGCATGTGACGTATGAGGATGCCGGCGTCGATACCGCCGAAGGCGGCCGCGCCGTTGACGCTATTAAGCAGATGGTTAAGGACACCAACCGTCCCGAGGTTATCGGCGGTATCGGTGGCTTTGGTGGCCTGTTCTCGGCTGCCGCGCTTAAGGATATGGAAGACCCGATTCTGATTAGCGGTACCGACGGCGTGGGCACCAAGCTCGTGCTCGCCCAGATCATGGACCGTCACGAGACGGTGGGCCAGGACCTGGTCGCCATGTGCGTCAACGACATTCTGGCTTCGGGTGCCGAGCCGCTGTTCTTCCTGGACTACGTTGCCATCGGTCACATCGAGGCCGAGCACATGGCAAAGATCATCAAGGGCGTTGCCGACGGCTGCAAGCTCGCGGGCTGCGCGCTCGTGGGCGGTGAGATGGCCGAGCACCCCGGCGTTATGGCTCCCGCCGACTACGACCTTGCCGGATTTACCGTGGGCGTCGTCGACCGTCCCAAGATGCTCGACCCCGCGAACGTCCGCCCGGGCGATGTGATCCTGGGCCTGCCTTCCACCGGCGTGCACTCCAACGGCTACTCGCTCGTGCGCAAGGTCATTGGCGTCGACGGCATTAAGCCGGGCACGCCCGAGGCCGCCGCTAAGGCCGAGGAGCTGAGCCGCCCGCTCGAGGAACTCGGCGGCGCATCGCTGGCAGACGCCCTGCTGGCTCCCACGCGCATCTACGTCAAGCCGATTCTGGAGCTGCTGCGCGGCGGCGCCAACGTTCATGCCATTGCCCACATCACTGGCGGCGGTATTACCGAGAACCTCAACCGCGCGCTCGCCGACGACGTCGACGCCGTGGTCACCCGCAACGGTGCCGAGATGGGCTGGGACGTTCCGCCCGTCATCACCTACGTCTCGCGCCAGGCCGAGCTCGCGCCCAATGAGGCATGCAAGACCTTCAACATGGGCGTTGGCCTGTGCCTGATCGTCGCCCCCGAGGACGAGGCCGCGGTGACCGAGGCTCTGGTCGCGCTGGGCGAGAAGCCGTTCCGCGTGGGCGAGTGCGTCGAGGGTTCCGGTAAGGTCGTGTACTCCGATGAGCGCTAACGAGCAGATGACTGCTGCCGAGGGCCTGGATTTTGTGCCCTATACCCGTCCGACCGGTACCGATACGGCTGAGCCGCTCAAGATCGGTGTGCTCATCAGCGGTTCGGGTACCAACCTGCAGGCGCTGATCGATCTGATCGCCGCCGGCAAGCTCAACGCTTCGATTGAGCTTGTGGTGTCGAGCCGTCCTTCGGCTAAGGGTTTGCAGCGCGCTGAGCGCGCGGGCATCCAGACGCTCACGCTGTCCAAGGATGTCTATGCCGACCCTATTGCCGCCGACGAGATCATCGCGCACGAGCTTCTCGAGCGCGGCTGCGAGTATGTGGTCATGGCCGGCTACATGCGCATGGTGCACACGCCGCTGCTGGCGGCGTTTCCCAACCGCGTGGTCAACTTGCATCCGGCGCTGCTGCCGAGCTTTACCGGTGCCCATGCAATCGACGACGCGTTTGCGCGCGGTGTCAAGGTGACCGGCGTGACCGTGCACTTTGCCAACGAGATCTACGACAACGGCCCCATCATCGCCCAGCGCGCGCTGGCTGTCGAGGAAGGCTGGGATGTCGACACGCTCGAGGAGCACATCCATGCGATTGAGCACGTGCTGTATCCCGAGGTCGTGCAAATGCTCGCCGACGGCCGCGTCCACGTGCTGGAGAGCGGCAAGGTCGCAATTGATGCGCCTCGCGGCTAGCGGCGCACAGTACAATTTAGCCGAGTAGTCAGGGTGGTCATTGGCGCCAAGGCGCAAGTGGCCACCTTTTGTTTTAGGTAGTCATTGGGGACGTTCTTAAACGACTGGTCATTGGGGACGTTCTTGAATGACTAGTCGTTTAAGAACGTCCCAGGTGACTAGGTGAGAGAGGTGAGCGCATGGCGGATAACGAAGCGCTGTTTACGCCTGAGTTGGTGTTTTTTGATTGGGAGTGTGCGACGCCGGATGAGGTGTTCGCGCGGCTCGAGGGCGAGCTTGCACCACGTGGCTACATTGCATCCGGTTGGCTCGACGCCGTTCGCACGCGCGAGGATGCCTATCCCACGGGTCTTGCCATGCCGGCGGCAAACATTGCCATTCCGCATACCGATCCGGGGTTTGTGGCCAAGCCCTATATCGCGGTGGTGAAGCCCGCCGCGCCCGTGACATTTAACGCTATGGCTGGCATGGGCGCTCCGGTGCCGGCGCAGATCGTCATCAATCTGGGCATCGCAGAGCCGGCCGGTCAGGTCGAGGCCCTGCAGGCGCTCATGAACATCTTTATGGACGCCGATGCCGCAGCCGACGTGCTCGGCCAAACCACGCCGCAGGGCATGGTCGACGCCATCCGCCGCCACTTCTAAGGTGGGGCTGAGTCGGCACTTGGGGACGTTCCTTTTAATATGAGCAGGACATTGTCAAGAGGCAAAATC